>VAZF01000112.1 GCA_005888425.1 Alphaproteobacteria bacterium | reverse complement strand
CATAGTCGTTCGGCCCACGCCAGCCATAATAGTGTCTGGACCAATAGGGCCGATAATAGCCGTAGTGGTTCGGCACGCACCGGCCCCAGCGATTCGGATGCGCGCCACGGCCGCAGCCGCCCGCCACCTGGACGATGTTTGTGGCCTGCTCGGGGCCCGGGTTCGGGATGAGCGGGGCGGCGGATGCCGATGCCGCCGCCATGACGGCGAGAGCCCCGGCTATCGCAATGGCTTTTGCCAGACGCATCTGAGTTCCCTTCTGGGGATTGGTTCCGGTGACAACGATCGACGCGGCGGCGTAATCCGACGCGCTCGGCGATCGTGATCGAACCTAGCCCGGATTACTGCTCGATCCAGACATCGGAGAGGTCCTGGCCGATGTACTGGCTGGGCGAGATGTTCCAGCCCTTGAATTTTGCCGAGGAGACGACGAGCCGGTTCCACCACAGCAGTGGCACCGTAGAAGCTTCGGTGACCGCATGCCGCTCGAAATCGCGCACGATCTTCATGCGTTCCCGCGTGTCGGTGCTGATCGCCTGGCCGATATACAGCGCGTCGAGGAAGCGGTCGGTCGAGCCCGCGTGATTGCTCGGCGACAGGTCGCGCGACACATAGCGGGCGAGGTTGATCGTCGGATCGTCGAAATAGTCGGCGGCGAGGTCGATTGCGGCTGCGAATTTCCCCTTTTCGAGCGCCGCCTGCCACTCCTTGGTGCTCAGCAGCTCGTGTGTCCCGCGCACGCCGATCTCGCGCCATTGCGCGAGGACGAACTCGCCGGCGGGGCCATACGGCACCGGGACGTCCTTGCGGTTCGTCAGGGTAACCTCGAGATTGGTGACCCCTGCCTCGGCCAGCAGCCGCTTCGCCTCGGCGCGCGAGGCGGCGATGTCTCGGGAAAAGCCGGGCATCGTCACCAGCTCCGCTTCGGGCGTCGCCATTGCCGAGCCCGGGCGCATCAGCCCGCCGACATATTTGAGGAAGGTGGTGTTGGCAAGCGCCTCGGTACCTCCCCAGCGATCGATCGCGAGCGACAGCGCGCGGCGCACGCGCGCGTCGTTGAAGGGGGGCTGTGTGGTGTTGAAGGCGAGGGCGACGTAGCTGGTCCACGGGCCCTCGCGCACCTCGAGGCGATTGCCGGCCATCTCGACCATTTCGTCACGCTCGGACGGGGTGAAGCTGCGGAACTGGGCCATGATGCGGCCGCTCTCCATCGCCTTGACAGCTGCCGTCTCGGAGATGAACTCGGTGCGGTAGCCGTCGAGATACGGCTTGCCTTGCTGAAAATATTTGTCCCAGCGCTTGCCCGACCAATGATCGCCCTTGACGTGCTCGACGAAAACAAACGGGCCGGTGCCCAGGATGTGCGTCTTCGGAAAGGTCGGATCTTCGGCGAGCTTTGCGGCGCTGTAGATACAGTTCCACGGCGAAGCGAAGTTCGCCAGCATCGCCGCATCCGGCCATTGCAGGTGGAAAACAACGGTCAGCGGGTCTGGCGTCTCGATCGACGTGATCGCGGCGTAGTCGGCTTGGCGTACCGAGAGAACGCCTTCCGGCGGGTGGACGATGCGGTCATAGCTCGCCTTCACATCGGCAGAGGTCAGTTTCGAGCCGTCGTGAAACAGCACGTTGGGGTGCAGCTTGAAGGTGTAAGTGCGGCGGTCCGGTGAGACATTCCAGGAGTCGGCGAGATCGCCGGCCACTTGCGGATAATTGGCGGTGTCGAATTTGAGGAGCGTCGAATAGTGCGGCGCCACGACGTGCATGAGGACGAACGAGAAGTTGGCGTGGCAGTCATAATTGGGCGGCTCGGCGTCGACGGCAAACGGTAGGGTGCCGCCGCGCTGCGGCGAAGAGGAGGCCGCGCCGGCAATCCCAGGCAGGGCAAGCAAAACCGCGCAGCAGGTGGCGGCCAAGCGACGGCGCATCCAACGCCGTTCGGCCGGACCATCGGCAGGCGCGCGCGTGGGCTCGTTCTTCATTGCGATCTCCAGCGAAAGAGGTTGTCGCCTGCGGCGAGGTTTATCGGGGCGCACCGGTCTGCCAGCGGCTGTACTGCTGGAAGAGGTCTTCCTTTTCCTGAGCCGTCATCGGCGCACCGCCGGCCGAACGTCGGTGCTCATCAATGAAATGCGCAAACATCGCCTTCAGATCGTCCGGCTTGGGCGCGTTGGCGATTTGCATGTTGCGCTGCAGCCATTGCTCGGCGGGCTGGTAACGGTGCCAGCCGGGCAGCTCGGCGGTAAGGTTCACCTCGCGCCACTTCGGATGGTGACCGGGTTCCAGTAGCGATTGAAACCCGGTGAAGAACACATCGACGAAATTGGCGACATTTCGGGATCGCTCCATCGACTGCCGCAGATCGGCAACCAACAAAACATTGCCGACCGCGACTGTGTCGATCGCTCGATCCTGCGATACCAGGCCGGGATAATCCGCCGCGGCGAGGCGCGTTGGTGCATAGGAGCTGCTGCTGACCGCCGGATTGAACGGGATCGACAGCAGATGCAGCCCGTCATCGCCCCTCAGGCTCATGAACAGGGGGGCCGGCTTCCCCGCGACAAAGGCAAGCGCGGCGATCTCACCGCGGCGCAGTTTGTCGAGCGCCACTTCCTGGCTGTCGTTGGTCACCGTCACCGGTATGTTCAGCATCTCAAATAAGCGGCCCGCGGTGATCGACGTGCCGCTGCCACGGAGGTCGACATTGACCTTCTTGTTGGCGAGCTCGCTGACATTTTTGATCTTGGGGCCGGCGAGCAGGTGAAATTCCTCGTTGTAGAGCCGCGTGATGTAAGTCATCGAGACTTCGAGGCCCGGTAGCAGTTTCTGCTCTTTCGCGTAATCGAGGACATCGCTCTGCACGATGGCCATGTCGATGCCGCGGAGGTATTTGAGGTCGGTCAGGCTTTGCAGCGAGCCCTTGCCGACGACCGGCACGACGCGCCGCGTCGCCCCGTCATCGACAAGATTGGCGAGGTCCTCGGCGATCCTGACCGAAATGCCGGCGGAACCGGATGTTTCGATCTCAACGACGCCGCGGTTGATCACCGCCACTGCCTGTTCGGCGGCGCTGGCGCATGGCGCGTAAAGGGCCCCGATCAGGGTCGCGAATGCCGTCACGCTGCACAATTTCAAACGGCCCATGATCGCCGCTCCTATTTGGTTTGGATGCCCTTCAGCAGGATGTCAGCCTCGGCAACGCCGAGTTCTTTGGCGCGCAGGTACCAGAAGGCCGCCGTCTTCAGATCGCCCTTGATCGCGCGCAGCTTGGCGCGCTCGAGGAAGGTCGGATCGTAGGTTTCGCCGAGCCGCAATGCCGCGTCGCCGTTGCCCGCATCGGCGGCGCGCTCGTAGTAGAGGCGCGCCGAGGAGACATCGCCGACACTGAATAGCGAGTCGCCGCGCGACAACAGCGCCGCGGTTTCGGCGGCAGTGAGGCGTGGCTCGGATGGCGCTGTCGGATTCGGCGCCGCCGGTGCGGCGGCCGGGGCGGCAGCGTTCGGCGCAGGCGCGGCGTTTGGCGCGGGCTCTTTCGGTGTCTCAAGCTTCGCGACGCTCGGCGTCGTCTCCGGCTTTGCCGCAGGGCCGCGATCCGGCGCGGCTGGCGATGCGGATGACGGCTGCGGCGATGGAGCGGCGGCTGGGGCCGGCGCCGGATTGGCTGCAGGCGCACGTTCGCGAGCGGCGGTGGGAGGTATGGGCGCGGCCGCTGTCTTCGCCGGGGCGGGTGGTGTCGGCATCGTCGCCGGCGCCGGCGGTTTTTCCTGGGTTGCAACCGCGGCAGGTTGGCTTAACGGAGTCGCCGTGATGGCGGCCTGCTCGGTCCCACGCGGCGAGAGCACAAACCACCCACCGCCGGCGATCGCTGCGACCGCGACCAGCGCGATTGCAATACCGAGGACCGGGATTTGCCGCGCCGGGGGCTCGGCCTCGATCGCCGCCGGCGCCGCATCGAGCGCAAGCCCGAGTGATGCGGCTCGGCTCGATACCGGTCCTTCGAAGGCCACGTAATCGGGTTCGGGCCGGGCATTCGGCGCTGCAGCCTGATCGCCCGTCCGGCGGATCGGCTGGGTTTCGGCGGCTACGCTTGGAGCAACGCCGGAGGCCGAACGGATTATCTCCCTGAAATCGACACCGCTTGGCTCGGGCGTTGGCGGCGTCACCGTGGGCGGGGCGCTTGGAACCGGCGATATCTCCACGAACAGCCCACTCGGGGCCGGCGGTGCCTCGACCGGTATGGGCGCCGGCTCGGGCAAAGCGGCCGCCGCTGGCGTGGGTGCAATGACGGGAGCGGCCGCCGCTGCCGGGGTCTCGGATGCGGGATCGGCAGTGCTCTCTTGCGAGGCAGGGCCGCTCGTTTCCAGGCCGCGCGACGCGGCGTGCGACGGCCATTCCTCCGAGCGTGATGCCGCCGTTTCTTGCCGCGCCAGCTGCGCGGGTGATGCAGGCTCCTGCGGGATTAATGGCGCGGGAGCGGGCGCGCTCTGCGGCAAAAAACTTGCCACTCTCGACGGCTCGGGCGCGCTCGGCGTCGGCTCGGCGATGCTCGGCGTCGGCTCGGGCACGCTCGGCGCCGGTTCGACAATGCTCGGCTTCGGCTCGGGATACTGCGGCGACGCGGCGACGTTCGGCGGCGGTTCGACACTGCTCGGCGTCGGCTCAGCCGGCGGTCGCCTCCACAATGGCTGGGCGGGCGGTGCAGCGGGCTTCTCGATCGCGGGGGGCTCGACAGCGGGCGCGCCGCTCCGGATCTGCGGCGCGGCCGGCGGCGCGCTCGCCGACGCGACATCGCGGTACGCTTGCGCCGGCGTGCTCGGCCGGACTTGCGACGAGGCGGTCGACACCGCCCATTCGCGAGTGAAGGAAGTCTTTTCCTCGGTCTCAGGCTTTTCCGTCTCGGTGTCTGCTCTTTCGCGCTCCTTCGTGAGGCTCTTGACCTCCGCCAGGATCTCGGAGACCGGCCGGCGCGCTTGCACGAGTTCGGAGAAGACCCTCTTGACCCCCTCCTGATCGTTAGCGCGCACGCACTCGCGCAGCTCGTCGTAGAGTCGCGCGACATCAAAGGCGGTGGCTAGGCTGGGCATCGCGGCACCCTTACGCGCAGCCCGCTTGCTCGCGTGGCGTGCGTCGCGGAACGCAGGCTCGCCCGGCGAGCTTCGCTCCGGTTCGCGGCCAAATGGCCTGTCGCGGCAAACGGTTTGTCGGGGTCTTCACCATCACTCACTAGATCTGCCGGTTCGAATAAAAGACGAGGTCGTTCTCAGCATGCGTAATAGTACAGGCTGTTTATACGTATACGGACCTAAATAGAATGTTAACTCTGTTGCCGAATACTCTTCG
>VAZF01000762.1 GCA_005888425.1 Alphaproteobacteria bacterium | reverse complement strand
GGTGAGGCCGAGCTTCTTCTTCAGGGTTCCCGAAAAGAGACCGCGCACCGTGTGCCGCTGCCAACCCATAGCGCTCGCGACTTCGTCGACGGTCGCGCCCTCGGATCGTTGCAGCATTGCGACCACCGCCTCCTGCTTCGATGGGGGCTTCGTGTCGGACTGTTGGTCCGGGTCGGGCAGTGCCTCGACCGCCGACCACAGCTGATCGATCAGCGCGTCGCGGTCGCCGACCTTCTTGCGCTTCTCGACATCGGGCAGAGCGTTCCACAACGCCAGCAGCCGCTTGCCGCTGAGCTGGGCTGCGTGCAATTCCTCGTTCGACGCGACGACAATCTCGCCCTCGTTCACTGCGGCCGGGGGCTCGCGGCAGAGGATAATTCCGTCATTGCCAATGATATAGACGCGCATGGGTGGGGTCTCCTGTTTGCGCCGGCACAGTGCCGACGGTGACCACACTCACGCTCTCGTCGCGGCGCAAAGCCACTCTTTTCCGGATAATCTTGTGGCGTTGTTCGGCCCGATCCGAGCATGGCATTACTCGACTGAGAACGCACGAGCCGCAGTGAGCGTAATTTTATATGGAGCACCGGCCAATCCAAGTGCTGGACCCGCACTGCCGGTTCACTGATAATGTGGTGCGCGCAGCAGGGGCGCCCTCGGCGGGCCATTGATCGTGTTGCCTCACCCCAAGAAGGCGGGCTCTTCCGATGCCCCGGAGCCGCTTTCGTCCAACGACGTGACGGCGACAATGGCTCTGAATTCGGTCAGGATCTCAGGGTGGTGGCGTTCGAGATAGCCGCTGAGCCGGGGATTGCCGATCAGACTGGAAAGGTAGCCCGAGGCGACTACCAGGTTGAGCACCGTATCCCCATAGGAAGCCGAGACCGATTTGAACTCGCGCTGCAGCCCGTCCATCTCGCGCTCCATGCGGTCCATCTGCTCTGCCGTCAGACCGCGGATCTTCTTCGGGCGATCCGACGGGCGCGCCTGTCTCAGCTAGTTTGACGAGCCCGCCGAAAACAGTCCGAAAAATAGCAGAGCTGTCCCGGCGCACATCAGCCCAATGCTCAAGGGGATACCCGCATTTCCCGTGCGGTGTAAGGTGAGGCTGAGCCCCATGACGAGGAAGCCTGCCAGGCTCAAGACATTCATGCCAAACACGATATCTTTGGTGAGCACAGTACCCCCCATTGGCCGGCATTAACTGCGGCATGCGCTGCTCTGGACACCTACCTGAGCCTCGCCGGCCTGAGTTACGCGCCGGCCTCGACCCCACGGCGCTCTCGCGGGTTGCGCCTCTAAAACTA
>VAZF01000761.1 GCA_005888425.1 Alphaproteobacteria bacterium | reverse complement strand
ATCATCGGCCGTATTATTACGGCTGGTACCGGCCACACTATTACCGGCCTGTGTGCACGCCCTGGCCGCTCTGCTGGGGATAAACTCGTAACTCCAGCTGCCGGCGGCTGAGCCCGGCGTCCCTGGGCCAGCCGCAACGCGAAATACCCTAGGGAGGGGCGCGCCTCTCCCGGCGGAGAGGGACGCGCCAAGCCGGTTGCCGCGACCCGGTAAATCAGCCGACAATCCCGCTCCCGATGCCCTCTTTGGCAAAAAAGCATCGGCCGATCGGGAGGAGCCGGATGACGTCGCTCGGGCTGCGCCGCTGCATGGCGGCGGTTCTGCTGTCGCTCGGGATCTTCGCCTGTGCGACGGCGGCGTTCGCTGCCGAGGGTCCGGCGCCGAAGGGACGCGCCGTCATGGCCTGGCATGTGACGATCGCGCCTGCCTGGTTCGATCCGTCGAGCGCGCCGGCACAGATCACGCCGTTCGGCATGCTCTACGCGATTCACGACGCGCTCGTCCGCCCTTATCCCGGGCAGAAGATGGGTCCGAGCCTCGCTGAATCGTGGGAAGAGAGCGAGGACGGCAAGACCTACGAGTTCCGTCTGCGTCAGGGACTCACTTTCCACAATGGCGACCCGGTCACGACCGAGGACGTCAAGTTCAGCTTCGAGCGCTACAACGGCACCGGCGCCAAGACGCTGAAGGAGCACGTCAAAGAGGTCGAGATCGTCGATCCGCGCGTGGTGCGGTTTCACCTGAAGGAGCCGTGGCCCGATTTCATGACGTTCTACGGCACGACCGCGACCGCCGCCGGCATCGTCGTGCCGAAGAAATACATGACGGAAGTCGGAGATGACGGTTTCAAAAAGCACCCGATCGGCGCCGGCCCTTATAAATTCGTCAGCACCCAACCCGGCGTCGAGGTCGTGCTGGAGGCCTTTACCGGCTATTGGCGCCGCGTGCCGAACGTCAAGACCCTGGTCATGCGCAGCGTGCCCGAGGCGACGACCCGCGCGCTGATGCTGAAGACCGGCGAGGCCGACATCGCCTACGCGCTCGACGGTCCCGACGCGGAGGACATCCAGAAGACCCCCGGCCTGCAGGTCGTGCCGTCGAAACACGCTTCGATCTTCTGGATCGAGTTCCCGGACCAATGGAACCCGAAATCACCGTGGCATGACATCCGCCTGCGGCAGGCCGTGAATTACGCGCTCGACCGGCAGGCGATCAACGAGGCGGCCTGCATGGGTCTGTGCCCGCCGGCGGGCGTCATCGTGCCGCGCGTCATGGAATACGCATTGCAGGCGCCGGCCTTGCCGCCGGATCCTGCAAAGGTGAAACAGCTTCTGAGCGAAGCGGGTTACCCGAACGGCATCGACGCCGGCGATTTCACGCCGAACCCCGGCTTTCCGACCGTCGCCGATGCGATCATGAACGATCTCAACAAGGCCGGCATCCGCGTCCAGATGCGGCAGATGGAGCGTGCGACCTTCTACGGGAACTGGATCGAGAAGAAATTGCACGGCGTCGTCATGATCGGCGCCGGCAATTCGGGCAACGCGGCGAGCCGTGTCGAGTCGTTCATCTATTCGAAGGGCGCTTATGCCTTCGGCGGCTATCCCGATCTTGACGAGTTGTTTTTGAAGCAGGCGGGTGAGCGCGACCCGAAGAAGCGCGAGGCGATGCTCTTCCAGATCCAGCAGGCGACGATCGACCGCGCGATGTTCGCGCCGGTCATGGATTTGCGCGCGCTGATGGGGGTCGGGCCGCGCGTCACGAAGCACACGGTCACCGATGTCTGGATGAGCCCCTTCCCGTCATACGAGGACATGGAGATCAAGGGGTAGCCGAGCCACTTCGTTTCGCTCGGTCGTCCGACGTCTCTCGATCGTCATTCCGGGGCGCGGCGAAGCCGCGAGCCCGGAATCCATGAACACGAGCCAATCCAGAGAGGTGCAGCCGATCGAGCACCGCCGGCGTTTGTCCGTGTTCTTGGCTTCCGGGCCCGGTCCTGCGACCGTCCCGGAATGACGGACTTTGCTAATTCGCACTCCGCACCTAAATCCTTCCCGGTATGCCCTCGGCCACCCAACTCAGCCTGCTCGACGCGCCGGCGACCGGATTACCGGACGGGTTCGAATACCGCCCGGAATTGGCGTCACCTGAGGACGAAGCCGCCTTGATCGAGGCGTTTCGCGCGCTCGACTTCAAGCCGTTCGAGTTTCACGGCTATTTCGGTAATCGCCGTACCGTCTCCTTTGGCTGGCATTACGATTTCGCATCGAGCCGGGTGCGGCCGGCGTCTGACATGCCCGAGTTTCTGCTGCCGCTGCGCGACCGGGCCGCCGCATTTTCTCGCCTTCCACCAGACGCGTTCGAACATGCGCTGATCACCGAATATGCGCCGGGCGCGGGCATCGGCTGGCACCGCGACCGGCCGGTCTTCGACGAGGTGATCGGCATCTCGCTCGGCGCGCCGTGCCGCTTTCGCCTGCGCCAAAAAGAAGGCAATACCTGGCGGCGCGCCGCGATCGAGCTTGCGCCGCGCTCGGCCTATCTGCTGCGCGGGCCGGTGCGCCGCGACTGGGAGCACAGCATCCCGCCGCTCGACCAACTGCGCTATTCCGTGACGTTCCGTAGCGTGAGGCCATCGGTGAAGAGCGCCGCGCCATGATCAAAACAACGCCCCGACCGCTGCTCGTCGTCGACGGCGACAATTTCGCGCATCGCTCCTACCACGCCTTGCCAAAGACGATCCGCCGCAAGGGCAATCGCGGCGGCGGCGCGATCATCGGCTTCAGCAATTTCCTGCTGAACCTCTACGCCAATGAGCGGCCGCGCGCGGTGCTGGTCGGCTGGGACACGCCCGGCGCGCCGACCTATCGCCAAAAGCTGTTCCCGGATTACCAGGGCGGACGGCAATTCGACGGCGAGTTGATCGAGCAGCTCGAAACTCTGCCCGAGTTCGTTGCGGCCTGCGGCTTCGCCACCGCGAAGGCGCCGGGTTACGAGGCCGACGACTTTCTCGCCGCCGCGGTCGCGGCGGAGGAGGAGCGGGGTGGGCAGGTGCTCGTCGCGACGGGCGACCGCGATGCGTTCCAGCTCGCCTCGCCATGGACCACGATCCTCCACCCGGTCCGGGCCGGCGAAATGGCGCGCATCGGTCCCGCCGAGGTGCGCGAGCGGTATGGCGTCGAGCCCGGCCAGGTG
>VAZF01000757.1 GCA_005888425.1 Alphaproteobacteria bacterium | reverse complement strand
TGCCGCGGCGTTATCGGACGGCTCCGGGCGCGGGCTACTAAGCTCGCGCTAGAAGCTCGGCCGATCATCTGAGAAATGGGAGAGGCCGCCTCCGGGCGGCCTCTCTTTTTCACGACTCAGTCGCCCAGCACGTGGCGCTCGATCGCGACGGCGAAACCGTCCTCGTCATTGGACAGGGTCACGGCGCTGGCGGCTTGCTTGACCGCCTCGGCGGCATTGCCCATCGCAACCGAAAACCCGGCGGCGCCAAACATTTCGAGATCGTTCTCCATGTCGCCGAGGACGAGGATCTCCTGGCGCGGAACACCGAGCCTCTCCGACAGCAGGACGATCAGGCGTCCCTTGTCGATGCCCGGCGGGACCACATCGCAATAATAGGGCTGAGAGCGCGCCACATTGGCGCGGCCGGCGAGCGCGCTCCCCAATTTTGCGACTAATCGCGCGATCAGATCGTAATCGTCATTGGGGCCGACGATCTTGCCGGCGCCTGCGAGATGCGCCTCGGTAAAGCGCGGGACGACGGTCGGGGGCGTCTGAACTGTGCGGGTCTCGTGCGCGACGTGAGAACCCTCAGGATTGAGAATCACCCACTCGTTCCCGACGAACAGCCAGCAATCGATTGCATTTGCTCGGAACATCTCGACCGCCGTTCGGGCCGCCTCGGGCGGAACAAGCTTTTGCTCGACGACGCTGAAATCGGGCGTGACGATGGTGCCGCCATTATAGCCGCCAAAGGGCAATGCCAGGTGCAGCGGCTCGATCAGCATGCGCAACCCGAAAGGCGGGCGGCTGCTGCAGATCGAAAACCCGATGCCGCGCGCATGCAGGCGCTCGACTGTGGCAATCGCGCGCGGTGTCAGCACCTTGCTGCCGGTGACGAGGGTACCGTCGACATCGGAGACGACCAGCGAGACCTTGTTCATCGCGAGACCGTCCCGCCGGAGGTGAGGATTTCGACGCCATCTTCTGAGGCAACGATCACCGCCGAGCTGCGCCCGACGAAGAGCCCATTCTCGACGACGCCGACGATCGCGTTGATCCGGCGTTCGGTTTCCGCTGGGTCTTCGATCGAAGCGAACAGGCAGTCCAG
>VAZF01000756.1 GCA_005888425.1 Alphaproteobacteria bacterium | reverse complement strand
ACGCGTCGACTTTACCATGCCCCAGTTGTAGGCGGTAACCACATCTGACCAATTGCCATACCGGCGATAAAGCAGGGACAGATAAGCACGACCGATAGCGCGGTTCTCCACTAAATCGAAACGATCGCCACCACTGACATCGAGCGCCGCCTTCTCGCCTACCTGCATTGGCCCCTGAGGACCTGTCAGATTTGGCCGCCACATTGCGGCGTTTTTCCCATGGCTGGATTCCGCGCCATCAACAGCATAAGTAATACGGTCGAGTTCCGTACTCCCGGTTTTTTCTGCGAACACTGGATCTCCTAAGTCCAAAAGCATAACGGCGAGTACAGAGGCGGGCAGCAGCATCCGAAAGCGCATGGGGGAAATCGTTTCAGCTGCAATTTAGCTGTTTTGGATTTAACGACCCGTTGCGAGTAGGAACAACGCCGTATCTGCGCATTAACCATTTTTGCGCGCTCCGGCTTTGCGCATGACAGCTCGAGGACTGAATTTTGGCCATTAAAACACTGTTTCTCTCGGTGGACTTGCGGGGCGTGTAGCTCCGCGAACCCTCATGATTCGCCGAAGGCTTCAGCGATCAGCTCACCGCTTCAATGCTTTGCGTTGCGGTAAGAAACCTAGATCGTTCGCCAGAGCCCACAACATCGGCACCGCCTCCGGGGCTCCTAATTTGTCAGCTTTTTGGTACCAGTATGCAGCTGCTGAAGCGTCTGGCCGAACCACCCTGAACTGGATCTGAGCCAGGAACGCTGGATCATAGGTTTGGCCCAAACGAAGCGCTGCCTGCGCATCGCCCGCGTTGGCCGCAAGTTCGTAGAAACGCCGCGCGGCGACCACGTCACCCTGCGCTTCCTCCGGAATGACGGCGACCGGCAGCGAGCCAACCTCCGATATTGATGCTCCCGGTGTAGATACAACACCAATTTCCGGAACAGTTAGCGCAGCCTTCCCGGCGGTCTCCTCCATCGCTGGAACAGGTCCGGCGTAGCGAGGCGCCATCAGCTCCGGGGGTGCCACTGAGGGGAGCGCGGCGGTGGCGCCAAGCTGCTTGTCCTCACCGCGGGTAACGAAAAAGATGGCCCCGCCAGTTCCCGCCACGAGTGCATTGATCGCGATGGACACAAGCACCGCCGCCCGTTGCAGACGAGAGAAGGAGCCTGCGGGACGCCTCGTCTCAGCCTTCTCAATAGACCGCTCAGAAGCCGTCTGAGGGGCGCCACCTAGTCTTGCCTGTCCGAGTAGTAAAGGAAGATGCGCCGCAACTTGCTCCATAAAATGATTCTCGTGGTCGGCGATCCTTGGCCTTCTTTTCTCCCCGACGGCGCTTAACTCAACCGCAGAGGCCTTTTCAGTTAAGGATGGCGGGACGGGTTGCCTCGCTGTCGCGAGGTGGATTACCTCGTCCATGATCTCCTTCCGAGGCTGTCCGGCCCGGAGGAGGTCCTGATACGCACGTCGCACGCCGTCATCGTTCCCAAGCCGGATCGAATCGAGCAATTCATTGCGAAGCCGCTCGATGTGTTCTGAGTAGTCCCCGCAGCGTCGTCTGCGGCGACCGCGCGCTCGGAAAGCCTCAACGTTGAGATTAACGTAGGATCGATCCCAGCGACACAGATGGAATCTGCAAACTGGTCAGGGCCGACGAGGCCACCTGTTTCGAGGGTTTCCGCAACGCCGGGATGCCGCAGGAATGACAGCTCGGTGTTTGCGTGAGGGTTAAATGTCCGAAATCGCGGCGTGTGCAGAAGCCTGCGGACGGATGTTAGCAGGTCCGCTTTCGGGCGCTACCCAGCCATCGAGCTGCGAGTGGCTGAACGCGTACTCTTGCCCGATTCCGTTGAACAAGTCGGTTTTGAATGATCGCGTCAGCGAAGGGTGGTGGTCCGGGCGCGCTATCGCGAGGTTGTTGCCTCAGCCAGCCGGCATTGGCATCGGTATCGGCATCAGCTTGGCGAGTTTTCGGAGGTTCTGGGCGGTGGCGGCGAGGTGGAATTCATCGCGAGCACCATTCGGTCCTCGTAATCGCAGCCGATCGAGCTTCAGGATGCGTTTGAGGTGGGCGAACAGCATCTCGACCTTTTTGCGCTGACAGCGCGAGGTTCGGTAGGCTTCGGTTTTGGCAATTTCGCGGGCCAGGTCACGCGCCCCTTCGTGGATCGAGCGCTGGACCTTGCGAGCCGGTTCGTTTGGGCAGCAACCGGATTTGAACGGGCACGGCCCGCAATCGTGCTTGCTGGCTCGGTAGTAGATCATGTTGTTCTTCATCACACCGCTACGCGGCACGGTGAACCGTCGGCGGTAGCGCTGGAGGGTCTTGCCAGCCGGGCACCGGTAGGTGTCGCTGACATGGTCGTAAGCGAAGTCCTCGCGCGAGAAGGTGCCGTCTGGGCGCTGGGATTTGTCGAAGACTGGGATGTGCGGCTCGATCCCACGGTCATGAACAAGCCAGTTCAGCATCTCGGCCGAGCCATAGGCGGTGTCACCGATCAGCCTGACGGGGTCGAGAGCGAAGCCTTCGAGCGAGCGCTCGATCATGCGCTTGGCTGCCGTCACCTCGGCTTGCCGGATCGCTGTCGTCGCTTCGACATCGACGATAATCGCGTTGTCGACATCGATCAGGTAATTGACCGAATAGGCAAAGAACGCTGGCCCGCGATGCGCCGCGGTCCACCGCGCCGCCGGGTCCGCCGGCGCCATGAACTTCGGCGTCACTTCAGTCGCCGCGCCGAACGCGGCATCGTCGAGGACGGCGAGATATTCCTCGACCGCGCGGCCGGCTGCGTCCGGTGGCAGGCCCGCGGTGCCCTCGACACGCGTGCGGTCGCTGGCCTCGGCCGCGATCAAGCTCGCGTCGATGGCAAACCCTTCACCGCCGACCAGGCCCTCCTCGATGCACCGTTGCAGCACGGTTTCGAACAGCCGGCGCAGCAAATCGCTGTCGCGGAAACGGCCATGCCGGTTCTTCGAAAAGGTCGAATGATCGGGTACCTCACCGTCGAGGCCCAATCCACAAAACCAGCGGTACGCCAGATTGAGGTGCACCTCCTCGCATAGCCGCCGCTCAGAGCGGATGCCGAAGCAGTAGCCGACGATCAGCATTCGGATCAGCAGTTCCGGATCGATCGATGGCCGCCCCATCTCGCTGTAGAACGGAGCCAATTCCTGCCGCAGCCCGTCGAGTGCGACGAACCGATCAATCGATCGCAGCAGGTGCCTCTCCGGCACATGCCGTTCGAGCGAGAACTCGTAAAACAGCGCATCCTGCCGGACGCGGCGTTCCCCCATCATCAGACCCACTCCGATCCCCCGGACCGGATTGAATCAGCCCAGCCAACGTCTGGCAACTCCCTACTTCTTCAACGGTATCGGGCATGAGTACGCGCTCAGAGCACCGCCGCCGGATGCCTCAATCGCGCCGTTTGCAGGCCATTCGCAGAGGCGTGCAATACTGGCGAGAACGAC
>VAZF01000111.1 GCA_005888425.1 Alphaproteobacteria bacterium | reverse complement strand
CCCTGGGGCTCGGCTTGGCCGCCGCCGCCCAGGCACAGGGGACTACCCAAAACGCGCCGCCGTCGTCCAACAGCAGCATGCAGAGCACGCCAGCGCCGAGCGCGCAGAACCAGCAGCCGGCGCAGATGCAGCAGCAGCCGCAGGTCAAGAAGGATAAGGCTGCGAAGCACGCGATGTCCCGGCATGCGAAGCCGCAGCGGAACGAGATCCGTCAGGTTCAGCTGCGCCTGAAGTCGGAAGGCCTGTTGAAGGGCAAGGTCAGCGGCAAGATGGATCGCCAGACCCGCGTCGCGCTGAACCGCTTCGAGCAGCAGAACGGGCTACCGCGGAGCACGAAGCTTGCCCGCGTCAACCGCATGCTGGGCACGCAGACGGCGGCTTCGGGATCGAGCATGCCGCAGATGCGTACCGCGCATGTGAGCAAGCAGCAGCGGATGACCCGCACGGCTCGGCTCGGCAAGCAGCAGCAGACCCGTATCGCGCATGCGCGCATGCCGAAGTCGCAGACCACCGGCGTCGGGTCGAGCATGCCGAACAAGCCGACCCCGGCCAACACGTCGGCAACCAATCCGTCGTCCAGCAACCCGGCCCCGGCGGGCGCCGGCGGCTCCACCTCGACGACGCCGTCGAACAACGCTCCGGCGCAGAGCGGCGGCACGAGCAAGTAAGCACCGATCGCAATCGCGACGACAGCCATGCCGGCCCCCTAGGGCCGGCGTGGTTTTTTAGTGCCTGACGGAACCTGCGGTGCGAAGCAAGGCACGCGCCGCGGCATCGATGATCGCATCCGAGTCGATGCCGTAGACGCGGTAGAGATCGGGGATGTCCCCCGATTGGCCGAAATGGTCGACGCCGAGCGGCATCAGCGAAACCGGGGCGGCGCTGCCGAGCCAGGACAATGTCGCGGGATGGCTGTCGCAGACCGTGACGAGCGCGGCGCCAGGACGGAGAGCCGATAACAGGCGCTCGGCGCGGCTCGGCTCGCCGCGCGCCAAGGCCGCCCGCCACTCGGCATGCAGCCGGTCGGGCGAGGTTACGGCGAGGAGACCGATACCGGGGACATCCTCGCGTAGCGCTTCGCAGGCGGCGAGCGCCTCGGGAGCGACGGCACCGCAATAAGCGATCGCGAGCTCCGCACCCGGCGCCGGCTCGCGCAGCCAATAGGCGCCGCCGACGATCGCCTCCCCGAGCGCCGCATCGATCGTGCGCCCATGCTGCTCGATCGGGCGGGTCGACAGCCGGAAATAGACGGACTCGCCCTCCTCCCGCTGGATCTCCTCCAGTGCCCAACGCAGCAACACTGCGAGCTCGTCGGCATAGGCCGGCTCGAAGCTCACGAGGCCGGGCTGCGCGATGCCGATCAGCGGCTCCAACACCGATTGGTGTGCGCCCCCTTCCGGCGCCAGCGTGATCCCGGAGGGGGTCGCGACGACGATAAAGCGGGCGTCCTGATAAAGCGCGTAATTGAGCGCGTCGAGGCCGCGCTTGATGAACGGGTCGTACAGCGTGCCGATCGGCAAGAGGCGCGCGCCGAACATCGGCCCCGCAAGCCCGAGGGCGGCGAGCAGCAGGAACAGATTGCTCTCGGCGATGCCCAATTCGATGTGCTGACCCTGCGGCGACATGCCCCAGCGCTGTGCCGAGACGACTTTTTCCTCGCGGAACGTGTCGGCGCGCTCGGCGCGATCGAAGATGCCGCGGCGGTTGACCCAGGCGCCGAGATTGGTCGAGACCGTCACATCGGGCGAGGTCGTGACGACACGACCGGCGAGCGCGTTCTCGGCCGTCGCGAGCGAACCGAGGATGCGGCCGAAGGCTTCCTGGGTCGAGAGATTCCGACCGCGCGGCGCGGCGATCTCGGCGGGAACCGCGAGCGGCGGTGGGCGATGGCGGCGCAACGACTTGGCCGCGAGCGGCACCTCAGCGAGAAACGCCTCCAATTCCTCCGGCGGCAGATCGAGGCCGGCGAAGCGGTCCCATTCCGCGTCCGCGGGCACGCCCATGCTCTGCTGGAAGGAGGCCATCTGCTGCGGGTTCATCAGCCCGGCATGATTGTCCTTATGACCGGCAAAGGGCAGGCCGTAGCCCTTGATCGTATAGGCGATAAAGCAGGTCGGCTGGTCATCGGTAACGGCGTGAAACGCGTCGAGTACCGAGCCCATATCGTGACCGGCGAGATTGGTCATCAGCCGCCCCAGCGACTCGTCGTCGTGCTCGTCGAGGATCGCGCGAATGCCGGGATAGCGGTTGAGATCGCGGCGGAGATGCTCTCTCCAGCCCTCGCCGCCCTTGTAGACGAGCGCGGAATAGAGCGAATTCGGGCAGGCGTCGATCCATTCGCGCAATTGCTCGCCATCAGGCCGGGCAAAGGCGGTCTGCAAGAGGCGGCCGTATTTCAGCGTGACGACGCGCCAGCCGAACATCTCGAACAAGGCGTCGATGCGGCCGAAGAGCCGGTCGGAGACCACAGCGTCGAGGCTCTGGCGGTTGTAATCGATGACCCACCAGAGATTGCGGACATCGTGCTTCCAGCCCTCGAGGAGGGCCTCGAAGATGTTGCCCTCGTCGAGCTCGGCGTCACCGGCGAGCGCAATCATTCGGCCCGGCGGCGTGTCGCTCGGCACCAGGCGCTTCAAACGCAGATAGTCCTGCACCAGCGCGGCAAAGAGCGTGACGCCAACCCCGAGCCCGACCGAGCCGGTCGAAAAATCGACGATATTGCCATCCTTGCTGCGCGACGGGTAAGCCTGGGCGCCGCCGAGGGCGCGGAAGCGCTCCAATTTATCGCGGCTCTGGTTCCCTAGCAGGTATTGCAGCGCATGGAACAGGGGCGCGGCATGTGGCTTGACGGCGACCCGGTCCTGCGGCCGCATGACATCGAGATAAAGCGCGGTCATCAAGGTGGCGACCGAAGCGCTGGACGCCTGATGGCCGCCGACCTTGAGCCCGTCCCGGCTTGGCCGGAGATGGTTGGCCTGGTGGATCATCCAGGTCGAGAGCCACAGCGCCTTTTTTTCGAGCGCCATCAACAAGGCCAGCTTGTCGGCCGCGGCCTCTTCCTGCTCTTGAGCGCGCCCGCCGGGCAATGCCCGCAGCATCCTTTATCCTTCCCTCAACCAGCCTTCTCTATATGGAGGGGCGGGCCCGGGAGGCGCCAGCCCTCCTTCTGCGCGTTTGACAGAAGGCTGCGAATGCCTAAATACACCTTAGGGTTAGACCCGGCGAGACGGGAGCACGCAGCCTATGTCAGACGTTACCAGCGAGCGCCGGATCACGATTTCCGACAGCGCGGCACGGCGGATCACCGCCCTGAAGGCGCAGGAGGCAGCTGAGGGGGCCTTTCTGCGCATTGCGGTGTCGGGCGGCGGCTGCTCGGGCTTTCAGTACGGGCTGAGCTTTGACGAGGAGACCAGTCCCGACGATGTCGTGTTCGAGCACGGCGGCATCCGGGTGGTTGTCGACGACGTGTCGCTCGAATTGCTGAACGGGTCCGAGGTCGACTTTGTCGAGGATCTGATGGGCGCCTCGTTTCAGATCAAGAACCCGAACGCCGCCTCGTCCTGCGGCTGCGGCAACTCCTTTTCGATTTAGCCGGCCGGGGATTGCTCGTCGCAACCTCGTAGGATGGGTTGAGCAAGAGCGAAACCCATGCTGCGCCAGGCGCGCCGCTATATGATGGGTTTCGCGATGCTCAACCCATCCTACGGAACGGAACTTGGTCGGCCGTGAAGATCGCCAGCTGGAATGTCAATTCGGTCAAAGTGCGGATGCCGCATCTGCTCGATTTCCTGAAGAGCGCGCAGCCCGATGTGCTGTGCCTGCAGGAAATCAAATGCCTCGCCGACGATTTCCCGCGGCTCGAAGTGCAGGCGCTCGGCTATCGCGTCGAATGCATCGGGCAGCGCGCCTATAACGGCGTCGCGCTCGTCTCGAAGGAGCCGCCGCGCGATATTGTCACCGGCCTGCCCGGGTTTGACGACCAGCAGGCGCGTTATATCGAAGCCTCGTTCAGTGGCGGTACGGGTGAAGAGGTACGGGTCGGCTCGCTGTATCTGCCGAACGGCAACCCGATCGGCACCGACAAATTCACCTATAAGCTCGCCTGGATGGAGCGGCTGCACGATCGCGCGGAGGATTTGCTAAAGCATGAGATCCCGTTTGTGCTGGCCGGCGATTACAACATCTGCCCGACGGACGAAGACGTCTACGACCCGGTTGCATTGCGCGATGACGCGCTGTGCCAGCCGGAATCGCGCAGCCGCTTCCGCGCCCTCCTCTATCTGGGGCTGACCGACGCTTATCGCGTGTTTCATCGGGAGCCGCACAAATACACGTTCTGGGATTACCAGGCCGGCCGCTGGAACCGCGACGAGGGACTGCGCATCGATCACCTCGTGTTGTCGCCGCAAGCCGCCGACCGCATCGCCGCCTGTGACATCGACAAGAGCCCGCGCGGCAAGGATCGCGCCTCCGATCACACGCCGATCTGGTGCGAACTGGCGGTCTGACGGCGCCCGCAGAGCCGGCCTAGGCGCGGCACCTACGGCAATTGACATCCCTGGCCTCGGACGGTCTGATCCGCCCCTTCGGAATTCCGCGGATTGGGAGGACCCCCTTGGCCAAATTCAGGATCGCGACGCCGGCGGGCGCCAGCTTTACGGTGGCCGGCGGCGATTACGGCTACGAATTGGAGGCGCTCAGCGCGATCGACGCCGAAATCTACGAGATCAAGGCCGGGTCCGAGGAGGAATTCGTCACCGCGGCAAAGGACGCCGACGCGCTCTATGCCAAGGGCCGCCCGATCACAAAGCGCATGATCGACGGGCTCTCTCGCTGCAAGATCATCGCGCTGGGCAGCGTCGGCGTCGACTCGGTCGATGTCGCGGCGGCGACCGCCAAGGGCATCCCGGTCACCAATTGCCCGGATACCTTTATCGAGGAAGTCGCCGATCATGCGATGCGCCTGATCCTGGCGACGCATGGCCGCCTCGTGCAGCAGGACCGGCTGGTGCGCGAGGGACGCTGGGCCGAGGGGCGGCCGATGCTGCTGCAAATCCCGCGGCTGCGCGGGCTGACATTGGGCCTCATTGCGTTCGGCCATGTCGCGCGCGCCGTCGCCGAGCGCGCCAAGCCGTTCGGCCTCAATGTCATCGCCTATGACCCCTTTATCGAAGAGATCGTCATGGTCGAGCGCGGCGTCGAGCCCGTGAGCCTGCCGGAACTCCTGGCGCGCGCCGACATCCTCTCGATGCATTCGCCGGCGACCGAGAGTGCCCAGCGGATGATCCGAGAAGAGCATTTCCGGCAGATGAAAAAGACCGCGATCTACATCTCCACGGGGCGCGGCCCGACGACGGACGAAACAGCGCTGATCAAGGCCTTGGACGAGGGCATGATCGCGGCGGCCGGGCTCGATGTCCTCGAAAAGGAGCCCCCCGGCGGCAACAACCCGCTCCTCCGGATGGACAATGTGATCCTGACCGCGCATGTCGCCTCGGCAACCTCGCGCTTCGATCCGGCGCGGCGGCGGCGGGTCGGGCAGGAATTGTCGCTCGTCCTGTCAGGCAGATGGCCCATGTCGTGCGTCAATCCATCGGTGCTGGCGGAAAGCGGATTGCGGCGTTGGCAGCCCGTCTCGATGGAGCGCGGCCCGAATTCGTGATGCCGTCGGCGGAGGCGACAAAGCGGTTGCGGGCTCACCCTCACCTGTCCGCGGCTTCGCCTCGGACTGCCCTCTCCCCGCAAGCGGGGCGAGGGTTCACAGCGGCACCGTCGATACTCCCTCTCCCCGCGTGCGAGGAGAGGGCCGGGGTGAGGGGCATCGTAAGCAGTGAGGTCACATGGCAATAAGCAGCAGTACGCTGACGATCGGTTCGGCGGAAATCGGCAGTGGCGGTGGTGGATCGCGGTGGGACACGGGGGCGGCGCCGATCCGCTATCCCGACCCCAATATCAAGATTCTCGACCCGCGCTTTGCGAAATACACGCTGCCGATGGCGGCGATCGAGCGGATCGCCGGCGGCTGCCGTTTTACCGAAGGTCCGGTGTGGTTCGGTGACGGGCGCTACCTCTTGTTCAGCGACATCCCGAACGACCGCCTCCTGAAATGGGAGGAGGAGACGGGAGCGGTCAGCGTGTTCCGCCAACCCTCCAATTACGCCAACGGCAACACGCGGGACCGCATCGGGCGGCTGATTACCTGCGAGATGGGTTCGCAGCGGCTGACGCGCACCGAATATGACGGGCGGATCACGGTCCTTGCGAACACCTTTGACGGGAAGCGGCTGACCGGCCCCAACGACGTCGTCGTCAAATCCGACGGCTCGATCTGGTTCAGCGATAACGGCGCCGGCATTCGCGGCAACTATCTCGGGAACAAGGCGGAACAGGAGCTGCCATTCCGGGTCTACCGCATCGATCAGCGTACGCGCGAGATCACAATCGCGGTCGACGACATGGAGCGGCCGAACGGGCTCGCCTTTTCGCCCGATGAAGCGAGGCTCTATGTTGTCGACACGCCGGGCGGCGATAAAACCGTGCATGTCT
>VAZF01000110.1 GCA_005888425.1 Alphaproteobacteria bacterium | reverse complement strand
CATTCCGAGAATGCGGCCGGCGATGCGCTCGGGATGAAACGGCTCGAGCGCGTCAATCTTTTCGCCGGTGCCGATCATGACAATCGGCTTCCCGGTGATCGCCCGCATCGACAGCGCGGCGCCGCCACGCGCATCGCCATCGACCCGGGTCAACACGATGCCGGTGATGCCGGCACGCTCGCCAAAGGCCTTTGCGACATTGACGGCGTCCTGGCCGGTCATCGCATCGGCGACGAGGAGGGTCTGGTGCGGTGTTGCGGCGTCGCGCACCGCCGCCACTTCCAGCATCAGCTCCTCATTGACATGAAGCCGCCCGGCGGTGTCGAGGATCACGACGTCGTAGCCTTCGCGGCGCCCGGCTTCGAGCGCGCGGCGGGTGATCGCCACAGGCCGCTCGCCGGCGATGATCGGCAAGGTCGCAACGCCGGTCTGGCGTCCGAGCTGCGCCAATTGCTCCTGCGCCGCGGGGCGCTGCACGTCGAGCGAGGCCATCAACACTTTCTTGCGCTCGCGGTTCTTCAGGCGCAGCGCAATCTTCGCGGCGGTTGTCGTTTTGCCCGAGCCTTGCAGCCCGACCAGCATGATCCCGACCGGCGATGCCGCGTTAAGGTCAAGGCCCCCATCAGTGCCAATGGCACCTCGTGACGGCTCAGCCCCGCCGCCAAGCATCTCGACGAGGTGGTCGTGCACGATCTTGACGACCATCTGCCCCGGGGTGACCGAGCGCAGCACCTCCTGTCCGAGCGCCCGCTCGCGCACCGCGTTGACGAAATCGCGCACGACCGGGAGCGCGACATCGGCCTCCAACAGCGCGATGCGGATTTCGCGCAAGGCCGCCGCGACATCGTCCTCGCTCAGCGCGCCGCGGCCGCGCAGGCGGTCGAAGACCTCGTTGAGCCGATTGCTCAAACTATCGAACATCGAACGGCTTCTCCGCAGCACAGATGGGCCGGCGCGCGAAACTCGCGGACCGGCCGCCTCCCCAAGAAATGGGGATGGGGAGGTGGTTTGACACTCCTGCCGAAAGGCGCGCGGACGCTACAGGCCGGCCGAATTCCTGTCAATCATGGGCCCTGTCAATCAGCCGCGGCCGCAGGCGGTGCCTTAGTTTGAATTTCCGCTACCGACCCGCAGCAGACCCTCGGGATCAACTCCACGGACTTCGCATCAGTCCCTTATAGAGACACTACCAGCGAGCTCGCAAATCGGCCGAGTTGGGTGGACAGCGCACGCCGAAAGGTGCGTGGCTAAGAAGCCCGCGACGACTAGTCGGTCGCGTCGGCTGGGACCGGAGGTGGACCAGCGGGTTCCCATTCATCCGGACGTTGAACGAACACGGTCCGGTATCCTTTGTGCCCGGCTGCGCACCGGGGCGTGCACGCCGGCCCAGCGAAGCCGCACGGCAACAGGGCCGTCGTCCGCCGTCCCGTCCATCAAGCGGACCTTCAAGGAAGAATTTCGATAGGCGTTCCGTCGGGCACGGCGTCCCAAATCTTCACGATCGCAGCATTGCCCACAGAAATGCATCCTTCCGTCCAATCGCGATACCACTGGGGCGGATCGAACGGGCCATAGTCGCTCGGCAGACCGTGAATGAAAATCGCACCGCCGGGCTCCGCCTTCATCGCTCGTGCACGGTCGCGGTCGTTTCCATCGGGATATGAGATATGGAGTGCGCGGGTGTAGCGCGTCTGCATCGACCGCCCGTCGATCAGGTAGACGCCCTCCGGCGTGCGGCCATCACCCTCTTCTTGTTTTGAGCCGCGCGGCTCGCGACCGAGCGCAATCGGGAAACTCTCGAATAGGGCGCCATCGTGCAACAACTCAAGCGTCCGCTTGCTTTTGCGTACTACGATGCGGTCGGCCAACTGGGGTGCCTGAGGCTCGGGCGCTGGCGCGGCAATCGGCGAATCGCCAAAGAGTTCGGCGAGGATACCCGAAACTGTCTCGCATCCACTGGTTAGCCCTAGTACCGACACGGCAAAGAGAACGCGGAAGATCCGCCGATACATGCGAGCTACCCCGCGTCGCGCCGCAAACACCCCAAGCATGGCAAAACTGCTATTCCCCCAAACAGTATCCATGCTGGATTATTCGAGCGCATCGATCAAGGGTGAGTCCGCGAGAGTTCAGGCAAGAGTAGGCTAGAATGGTCCCTCTTGATGCGCAGAAGCTGGAAGATCCATCCGGCGCGGAGGACTTAGAGGTATGGTTTTGGACCTGTCGAATGTCCGATGGTGCGCCGACGCCGTTTGTTGACAATCCAGCGCGGCATACCCGCCATGTCAAATGACTTTCCGGGAATCCAAGCGGCACGAGTAGCGAACAGGCTGCAAAGGGTCGAACTCGACCCTCACTCGCCGTGATGGGAAGGTCTGGTATCGGCGCAACCCGGCCGCTGGTTTCGGCTTCTACGAACGACCGCTTTCCACCCAAAGCTGAAATTCAAACCAAGCACTACCCGGCCCGATGATTGAGGCAATCAGCGCCGGCCGAACAGCCTCTCGATGTCGCTGAGCGCGAGCGACACATAGGTCGGGCGGCCGTGGTTGCATTGCCCGCTGTTGGGGGTCGCCTCCATCTGGCGCAAGAGGGCGTCCATCTCGGCCGGGTTGAGGCGGCGCCCGGCGCGGACGCTGGAATGGCAGGCGAGCGTGCCGCAGACATGCTCGACCCGCTCCTGCAAGGCCAGCGCGTCGCCCCATTCCTCGATCTCATCGGCGAGATCGCGGATCAGCGATTTGACATCGAGCCCCGGGACAAGCGCCGGCACCTCGCGCACGATAACCGCGCCCGCTCCGAACGGCTCCAACACGAGGCCGAATTGCGCCAGCTCGTCGGCCCGCGCCGCGACCCTAGCGGCGAGTGCCGGGTCAAGCTCGACGATCTCGGGGAGGAGCAGGATCTGCCGCGCGACGCCGTTCCGGGCGAGCGCTTCCTTCATGCGCTCATAGACGAGCCGCTCATGCGCGGCATGCTGATCGACGAGCACGATGCCGGCCGCGGTCTCGGCCAGGATATAGGTGCCGTGCAATTGCGCCCGGGCGGCCCCAAGAGGGAGATCCGGCGACGCCTCCGCCCCGGGAGTGCCCCAACCCGCCTCGCTTGAGCCGGCCTCACCGGGCCCGAGGAACCGGTTCGCCGCCTCGGCCAGTTCTCCTGGCAGAGCGCTCGGCGGAAAGGCAAAACGCGGCATCGTCTCGACCATGCCATTGCCGGGCCCGGCCGGGCGAAACGCGGCGAGCGCGGCATCGGCGACCGTCGACGAACTGCGCTGCCCCGCGCCTTCCAGCGCATGGCGCAAGGCGCCGACGATCAGCCCCCGGATCAGCCCGGCATCGCGGAAGCGGACCTCGGCCTTGGCGGGATGGACATTGACATCGATCTCGCCGGGCGGGCCGTCGAGAAACAGCGCGACGACCGGGTGGCGGTCCTTCGCCAGCACGTCCTGATAGGCGCCGCGCACCGCCCCGACGAGCAGCTTGTCCCGCACCGGCCGGCCATTGACGACGAGGTACTGGTCGCGCGCCACGCCGCGGTTGAGGGTCGGCAGGCCGATCTGGCCCGTCAGGCGAAAGCCCTGCCGCTCGGCCGTGACCGGCACCGAATTCTCGGCGAAATCGCGCCCGAGCAACGCCGCCAGCCGCGCCTCGCGCGACGGCGCCGCCGGCAGACGCAGCAAGACCCGCTCATCGTCGCCAGTGACCGTGAAAGCGATCCCCGGGCAGGCCATCGCCAGCCGCCGCACCGTATCGACCGCCTGGTCGCGTTCGCTGCGGGCCGTCTTGAGGAATTTGAGGCGCGCCGGCGTCGCGAAGAACAGGTCGCGCACCTCGACCCGCGTGCCGCGGGGATGGGCAGCCGGCACTGGCGCGTGCTTGACCCCGCCCTCGACGGCGATTTCCCAGGCGCTCTCGGCCTCCTCGGGTCCATGGGGCGGTCGCGAGACGATGCGCAACCGGCTGACCGCGCCGATCGACGGCAAGGCTTCGCCGCGAAATCCGAGCATCCTGATCTCGAGGAGGTCGTCATCCGGCAATTTCGAGGTGCAGTGACGCTCGACGGCCAGCGCCAGCTCGTCGCGGCTCATGCCCTGGCCGTTATCGGCGACGGCGATCAGCGCCTGGCCGCCTTCCCGCAGCGTGATGTCGATGCGCGTCGCGCCGGCATCGATCGCATTCTCGACGAGTTCCTTGACCGCCGCCGCCGGCCGCTCGATGACCTCGCCGGCGGCGATACGGTTAACAACGACACTCGGCAATTGGCGGATCGGCATCGGCCTATTCTAAGGCAGCCGGCCGGGTCGGGCGAAAAGCTGATTTCTGCAGGGCCGCAGCCCAGCGCTTCCGGAACTGCTGCCCGACGACCGAGCCACTTCTTTTAGGGGCGATTCGGAGGGACATAAACCTTCCGTTAAGGCTTACAGGGCTAAACAGCCCGGGACTGGGAGTCCTGCGCCATGTGGAAGACCGCCGATCATCTCAGACGCCAGTGCAAGAGCCATTGGGGGCCGCTCGCCGGCCTCGTGAGTGGGCTCATGTTTGTCCTTGTGCAGCTGACGACCGTGCATGTCGGCGACAGCTGCACCCGGCTCGGCCAGATCGCCGAGGAATTCCGCTTCGGCCTGCCGGCCCGGCAGGTCATGTGCATCGCGACGACAGACGGCAATCTCGTCTACGACCGTTTCGTCTCCACGAACCGGCAGCCGTTGCGCCAGGCCGCGCTGCTCCAGTAATTCGACGTGACGCGGGGCGGCACCGCCGCCCCTACCCGGTCGTTGCGGTCGCCAGCGCCGGCGCCCGCGCCGGCAGCGCGCGCGTCATCAGGATCGCCAGCCCGCCGACCGTGACACCGCCCAACACATCCACCAGGTAATGGCCGCCTTCGCTCGGGACGGACAGCAGCATCAGCGCATTGAAAACCGCGACCGGCACAAAGACCCGCGAGCCGCGATGCGCGTAAGTGAAGAGGATCGCCAGCACCGCATGGAATGACGGAAACGCGATGACGCCCTTCAGCAGCATGATGTCGAGCGAGGGCAGGCTACCGTGCCGCAGCCCGACGAGATCATCGACATAGGCGTCCTGGCAGGCTGGCACGCCGACGCAGGGCCCCAGCGTCGGAAACAGAAAAAACACCGCCGTGGTCATGAAGAGCGCGAGCGTCGTGTTGATCAGCAGTTCGGCATTGCGGTCATCGCGCCCCCGATACGAGAGCCACAGCACCGAGAGGACGACCTGCGCGACGAGGCTCTGATAGGGGATCGCGAGGAGAAGCTTGAGCGCGGGATGCGCGGCGACAAAATCGAACCATGCCGCCCAATTGAAGCCCAGCTCGGCATCGGCCAGCGCCAACCGCGCGTCATAAACCGGCCCGTCTTGGGCCGCCGCCAAATAGGTCAACAGCGCGCCGGCCACGGCAAAGATCAGCCATAACAGGATCCATTCGGCGATCGCGGCAATCCGCCGGCCGGCGCCGCTGTGCCGGCATCCGAGGGTCAGGCCCAGCAGCGCGAGGCTTGCCATAGCCAGCGGCGACCAATGCGAAAGTCCCATTCTGAGCGCCGCACACCACAGGAGATCGCAGCCCGACAAACCCGCCAGCAACAGCCACACCCTGCTCGAGACGCCCGTCATGCCATCCTCTGTCGTTCCGATTGAATACGCCTCGCGGCCGCATACCCATGTCGGACACGGATGTTCAAACGTTCGGAAACACCGAGGGTTTCGCTGAAATCTTCTGGCGCGACTGCTGGGCTGGCGCTCGGAAGGAACGGGAACCTGCCTTGGCGGTTGCCTTGACAGCCCCGC
The DNA here is from genome assembly GCA_005888425.1 of Alphaproteobacteria bacterium. Classification (GTDB taxonomy): domain Bacteria; phylum Pseudomonadota; class Alphaproteobacteria; order ATCC43930; family CGMCC-115725; genus DATARH01. The sequence goes on along the minus strand of VAZF01000110.1, from coordinate 1,509 downwards.
CGGTTCCGCGATGGAGTGCGGCAGCGGGCGGGTACGGGAGCGAAGAATGGCGGTGACTTCTGTCAGACGGGCATCCGGCAGCGAGGAAACGGCCGCGACCTCCGGCGCCGACCATCTGGCGCGCGTCGCGGAGATCGCGCCGGCGCTCGCCGCGGCCGCGGCGGAGATCGATCGCCGCCGGGAATTGCCGGAAGCCATTGTCGACACGCTGATCGAGCGCGGCCTCTTCCGCCTGCTCCTGCCGCGCTCGCTCGCCGGCGCCGAGCTGTTGCCGGCGCAATACATCCCGATTATCGAAGCGATCGCCGAGATCGATGCCAGCACCGCCTGGTGCATCAACCAGAATTCCGGCTGCTCGATGACCGCAGCGTTGCTGGCGCCGGAAATCGCCCGCGAGATCTTCGGCGGGCCGCGCGGCATCCTCGCCTGGGGACCGGGACCGGGCGAAGCGCGGGTCGCAGCCGGCGGCTATCGGGTGACGGCGAGCTGGTCTTTCGCCAGCGGCAGCCAGCACGCCAGCTGGCTCGGCTGCCATGTGCCGATCGCCGAGGCGGACGGCACGCCGCGGCTGCGCAGCGACGGCACGCCGGTCGTGCGCACGATGCTGTTCCCGAAGAGCCAGACCAAATTCACCGACATCTGGCACACGATCGGGCTGCGCGGCACCGCCAGCAATCAGTACGAGGTCAACGATCTGTTCGTGCCAGAGCCCTACTCGGTCGATGTCCTGTCGCGGCGCGACAGCGGCGCGACGCGCGAGCCGGGCCTGCTCTATCGTTTCAGCAGCCTGTCGCTGTATGCCGGCGGCTTTGCCGGCGTCGCGCTCGGCATTGCGCGCGGGATGTTGAAGGAGTTCATCGTTCTGGCGCGTGACAAGATCCCGCGCGGCGCCCGCAACACATTGCGCAACAACAATGTGATCCAGGCGCAGGTCGCGCAAGCCGAGGCGCGGCTCTCGTCAGCGCGCGGCTGGCTCTTGCACTCGTTCGAGACCATCACCGCCGCGGTCGAGAAGCGCGGCCATATCACCTTGGACGAGCGGATGGTGATCCGCCTCGCCTCGACCTTTGCGATCCATACCGGGGTCGAAGTCGTCGACACGCTTTACCAGGCGGCCGGCGCGACGGCGATCTTCAACGACAACCCGTTCGAGCGGCGGTTCCGCGACATCCATTCGGTCGCGCAGCAATTGCAGGGCCGCCAGCAGCATTTCGAAACTGTCGGCCAGCATCTGATGGGCCTCGAACCCGACACCGGCTGGCTGTAGCAGCGCCGTAATCCCGCCTTCGGCGCTTCAGATACGCGTCTCGGACAATCTCGGCACATAGCCCTTGCGCGGGTATTCCTCCCAATACTGGCGGAAACGGTGCTTCGTGGCTTCCTGATGCGGATGTGCGCGCAGCCGCTCAATATCGAGGTCGATGCCGAGCCCGGGCATCGTCGGCAGGTCGATCCAGCCTTCGTTGACCGTCAGGCCCGTGATGGCGATCTCGCGGCAGATATCCTCGA
>VAZF01000758.1 GCA_005888425.1 Alphaproteobacteria bacterium | reverse complement strand
ATAAATGAGCGCAGCCGCCTCATCCGCGGTGTCTTCGGCGCCCTCGACCGCGCGAAGGAGCGCATCGTCGCCGCCGGCCATCAGCAATAACAGCCGCTCCGCCGGCCAGCTGAAGGTCGGCATCAGCTCGGCCCCGTCCTGCACGGCAAGCCGACCCGAGGTGCCGGCCCCGGCATAGACCAGCCGCCCGCCGGCGCGCAGCCGTTCCTCGATCGCCAGCGCCGCCCGCTCCAGGGCCGGACGCGCGGCATGCACCGCGGCAACCGCAGCGAACTGCCCCTCGATCATCGAGTCGAGGATTTCCGCCGGGCTCCACAGATCGATGCCGGAATAGCGAGGGCTGGGGCGTTCGGTTTCCAGAGGCGTCTCCATGCGCGCCGTCGTTGATAAGCGTGCGTTGATAAACGCGCGCGGCCCCTTCGGGGTTCGCCTATTCGAACTTTGGGGTGTTCAACCAGTTAGGTGATGATTCCGGCGGGAGCAAGGCGTGCGCCGAGGTGAATTCCGGGCCGATCTCTGTGTGGGCGTCGATGGCGGCGGTACGCGCTGCCGCGCGCGGCTCGTCGACTGGTCCGGGCATATTCTCGGCGAGGGGACCGCCGGACCGGCCAATCTCCGGCTTGGGCTGGACACGGCCTTTGCATCGGTGATCGATGCCGCCCGGCAATGCCTCGCCGAGGCCGGGCTGAGCGAGAAGGCCCTGGCACGGACCAGCGCCTGCCTCGCGCTCGCCGGCGCCACCGAGCCGCGAGAATTGGCCGCCGCGCGCTCGCGGCATCTCCCGTTCCGCCATACCCTGATCATCAGCGACGCGCAGGCCGCCTGTATCGGCGCCCATGCGGGAGAGGACGGCGGCGTTATCGTTATCGGCACCGGCAGCGTCGGTTGGGCGATGATCGGCGGCCGGCAGTACCGCGTCGGCGGCTGGGGACTGCCGCTCTCGGATGAAGGTAGCGCTGCCTGGCTCGGTTGCGAGGCGCTCCGGCAAGCGCTGCGGGCTCACGACGGCCGCATCGCGCCGACCGCGCTGCTGCGGCGTCTGCTCGACGAATTCGCCGGCGACCCCTACACGGTCGTGCGCTGGGCCGACAGCGCGCGGCCAGCCGAATTCGGTCGGCTCGCGCCACTCGTCGTCGAGTACGCGAAACAGCTCGATCCGGCGGCGGTCGAGCTGATGCAGCGTGCCGCTCATCACATCGACAGGATGGCGGCGCGCCTCATCGCGCACGGCGTCGAGCGCATCGCGCTGGCCGGCGGCCTCGCGCCGCATCTCGAGGGCTGGCTCGCGCCGCAGACCCGGCAGTACCTCGTCGCGCCGCAAGGCGACGCATTGGCGGGCGCGCTGCGATTGGTGCAATCGGTCCGCGCCGCAGCCAATGCCGGCGTGGAGGCGTGACATGGGAATGGCCGAGGAATTGCGCGAGGCGCCCGGCGCTGTCCGCCGGCAGCAGCAGGCCTTGGCCGCGCACCAGATCGAATTGCAGCTTGGCATCCCCGTCGCGGCGGTGGCGCCGAATATCGCGACCGTTTACCGCCGCCCGCTGCGCCTCGACGGCCAGCTGTTCCTCGCAGTCTCCCAATCCGGGCGCAGCGACGATCTCGTCGAGACGGCGGCGATGGCCCGCGATGCGGGCGCGGTTACCGCGGCGTTCGTCAACACCTCGGAGAGCCCGCTCGCGGCGGCCTGCGAATTCGTCTTGCCGATCGGCGCCGGTCCGGAGCTCAGCATCGCCGCCACCAAATCCTTTGTCGCGACACTCGCCGCGCTGCTGCGGCTCCTCGCGGCGTGGAGCGGGGATGAGCGGCTGCCCGATGCAATCGACCGACTGCCGGAGCGCCTCATCAGCGCCACCGATCTCGACTGGGGCGCGGCGCTCGGTCCACTCGCCGATGCCGACAGCCTGATCGCGATCGGCCGCGGCCCGACCCTGGCAATCGCCCGCGAGGCTGCGCTCAAGCTGAAGGAAATCGCCAACCGGCATGCCGAGGCCTTTAGCGGCGCCGAGTTTCTGCACGGCCCCGTCGCGCTGGTCGAGCCGCACTATCCGATCCTGATGTTCATGCCCGGTGATGCGGCCGCCGACGGCTTGTGGCGGCTCGCCGCCGATCTCGCCGACAAGGGCGCGGCACTCTTCATCGCCGGGCAAGAGCGGCATAAACTGACCGGCCCGGCATTGCTGCCGGCCCTCGCGCCCGACAATCCGGAAACCGACGCCGTGTGTCTGATCCAGAGCTTTTACGCGATG
>VAZF01000109.1 GCA_005888425.1 Alphaproteobacteria bacterium | reverse complement strand
CGTGAGGTCATGTGGCCGGCGGCGAAGAAGGGGATGGCAAAGACCGGACGGGATGACGCCGAGTTCGCGATGTGCGTCATGCCGCTCGTCGCGACGGCGGCGGACCGCGCGGGTCTCGCGGAACGCATCCAGGATGTGCGGGCGCGGGTCGCGTTTTACGCCTCGACGCCGACCTATCTCGCCGCCTTCGAGACAGACGGGCACGCCGAGACCGCAAAGCAATTACAGGCTCTGGCGCGGGCCCAGCGCTGGGAGGCGATGCCGGCGCTTGTCGACGATGCGATGCTCGACACGTACGCCGTCATCGGCACCTATGACGAGATCGCCGAAAAGCTACGAGCGCGCTATGGCGGGCTCGCGACGCATCTCGAATTCACGATGGCGCTCGCCACCCCCGGCGAGGTAGACGCGCTGCGCGCGATCCTCGCCGAGCTGAAGCGGCCCTGAGTCAATGGATGCTCTTAAAGGAGCTCGGCGCCGCACGATCGCTGGTATTGCCGGAAAACTTGTTGTCGTCGTCGCTTACGAAGTGTGCGCCAACCATGCCGTTTACGGCCGTGTTGTTCGCCAAGAAGTCATTGTTATCCAGCGGTATGTCGTAACCCTGCGCGTGAGCCGAGCTAGCGAAAGGACTGCCAACTAACTGCGTAAGGAGGGATACGCGGCTCCCCCAACGATAAAGTCGCGGGCGCACGATCGCGATTTTTGTCCCAACGAGGAGCGGGGCGGCGCCGCCTATCGACCACACCGCCCCGCGAAGCTCACGTCAGTGGATGACCATAATGGAGCTCGGGTTCGCACCATTGTTACCATTATTGTTAAATTTATTGTTGTTGGCGCTTGCAAAGGCCGAACCGGGGACAGCCTGTACCGCCGTGTTGTTGGCGAACAAATCGTTGTTGTCCAGCCCAATGCTGGCACCGGCAACCGACGCATTGGCGCCAAAATTGTTGTTGGCCAGCACGGAATTGGCGACATTCAGAATAGCGCCGTTGGCCGAGGCGAGAGCCCCGTTGGCATTGGCGAATAGGTGCGCATGGTTGACCGTCCCGAGGCCGCCTGCGGCCACCTCGATCGCGTTGTTGGTGCGAGAGATGTTACACGTTCCGCCGAGAAAGACGCGCCTCCGGCAGTTGACGCGACTCTGATGCCGTCGCCGCCTATAGTGTTGATCCTGGTGTCTTTGACGTCCACGGAAGCAGCAGCGCTTAACGCAACGTCGATGCCATGCGTGGTGAAGCCGTAGATTTGGCAGTTGTCGACGATCAGAGCCCTACCGGCAAGAAAGCGGATGCCGTTGAGCCCCGTGCCGGCGCCATTGATGTCGAGGCCGCGAAGCGTGACGTTGTCCGACGCTCCGGCGTTCACGATGATGCCGTTGGTGCCGGCAGCAAGCACACCCGCGGTCACGCCTTCACAGGCGATCGTAATCGCCTTCGTGATCGTCACGGCGCCGAAGCCGCCGGGATCGAGGCAGTTTATTTCGCCGCCCGCCGCGGTCTTCGAGATCGCGCCGGCAAAGGTCTTGCACGGTGCGGTGCGGCTGCACGGGTTGGCGTCGTTGCCGACCCCCGAAACCCAGGTGCGGGTCTGCGCCTGCGCCGGCGCGGCATAGAGCAAAGCAACCAAGCAACCGAGAACGGACAGCAGCGGTGCGATCTTGGCCGTGGCACTCGATCCGGAACGCGGACGCGTGACGACCCGAAGCTGTTTCGGCGAATTCTTCATCGGTTCTCTCCCGTTTTGCGCGAGCGATAGTACAAGCAGACAGCGCCGCCTCGACCCACCGATTCGGCTAAAAGAGCCCACCTTAAGAGAGCCCGCATATTCCGCGGTTCCTGAATCCTCCCGGGACGCGGAGCCTCAGCCCGGCTTCGCCGCATTCGTTGAGAACAGAGTTAAGCTGATCGAAGCGGCTGCAATCGCAAGATGACGCAAATGCCGCCCTGCTGATATGATCACGCGAGTGGGACGGGGGTCTCGAATGCGGCTTTATGTGACCGGTCTGGCGGCGGCGGTCGCGCTCGGAATCGGGCTACCCGGCTGTGTCGCCCCAACCGAACTCCCCTTCTTCTACAGCGCCAGCCCGAATGGGGACTTTCCCTACCAGTTCCCCCGGATCGACGCGCAGGAGGCGGCCGAGCGGGCCGTTGAAGGTGCTGCCGTCGGCGCCGCCCTCGGGGCCGGCCTCGGCGCTACGATCGGGATCAATCCGGGGCTCGGCGCCCTGGTCGGCACGGAAATCGGAGCGCCGCTCGGGGCCGCGATCGGCGTCGCCACAACCCACCCTTTGCCCGATTACAAGCCGATCGCGGTGCCGGCGAGCGCTGTCATTCCGCAATATTACGATCGCTGGCCGCCGGGCTACCATGCGCCGCCGCTTGGCTCTTGGACGCCGCCACCGCCACCCGAGTGAGGCTGCGACCTTATTCGGTCTAGCCGGCGCTTGGCGCGGCCCGGTCTGCTGCCTACAACGCGGCGGCTCGAGATCGGCGGCCATCAATACGTTCCGCCCTCACATCAGTAGCACCGATGCCGCTCTTCGCAATCCCGTTCCCAGCCATCGATCCGGTCGCAGTCGCCATCGGCCCGTTTGTTGTCCGGTGGTATGCCCTGGCCTACATCGTCGGGCTCTTGCTTGGCTGGCGCTATTGCCTGGTCCTGGCGGACCGGCCGCCGCGTCTCGTGGAGCGCCGCGATATCGATGACTTCCTGGTTTGGGCGACGCTCGGTGTCGTGCTTGGCGGCAGGATCGGCTATGTGCTGTTTTACCAGCCCGGTTATTACCTGCAGCACCCCATCGAAGCGCTTTACCTGTGGCATGGCGGGATGTCGTTTCACGGCGGCGCGCTGGGAGTGACGCTCGCGATCCTGCTGTTCACGCGAGCCCGCCGGCTGCCGGTCCTGGCATTCTCCGACGTCATCGCCGAGGCGATCCCGATCGGCCTCTTCTTCGGCCGCATCGCGAATTTTATCAATGGCGAGCTGTTTGGGCGCGAAACCGACATCCCCTGGGCGATGGTGTTCCCGAATGGCGGGCCGGTGCCGCGTCATCCGAGCCAGCTCTATGAGGCGGTGTGCGAAGGGCTCCTGTTGTTTCTGCTGTTGCTGCTTGCCGAGCATCGCGGCGCGCGGCGGCGGCCCGGCATTGTCACCGGCCTGTTTCTGATCGGCTACGCCGTCGCGCGGATGTCGGGCGAGTTGTTCCGCCAGCCCGATGCGCAGCTCGGCTTCCTGGTGTTCGGAACCACGATGGGGCAGCTGTTGTCGATCCCGGTGCTGATCGCCGGCTTTATCCTGATCTGGTGGGCCCGGCGCCAGCCTGCATCGACGGCCGCGCCGCAGCGCCGGGCCCCAGCTCGTTGATCCAGCCCGCGGCTAAGCGCCCGTGAGCGCATCCGGTCTCGCCGCCCGCATCGCGCAGCACATCCGCAGTCACGGGCCGATTTCTGTCGCCGCCTTTATGGCGATGGCATTGCACGATCCGCATGCGGGTTACTACGCGCGGCGGGATCCGTTCGGCCGCGCCGGCGATTTCATTACCGCCCCCGAGATCAGCCAGATCTTTGGTGAACTGATCGGAGTTTGGTGCGCCGATCTGTGGCAGCAGATGGGCGCGCCGGGATCGGTCATCCTGGCGGAGCTCGGTCCCGGACGCGGCACGCTGATGGCCGATCTGCTGCGCGCCACCGCGAACGTGCCGGCGTTTCAGCGCGCGCTGCGGCTCTATTTGGTCGAAGCCAGCCCGGTGTTGCGCGCCGAACAACAGCGCCGGCTTGCCGCGGCCGAGCCGCTGTTTGCCGATGACGTCGCGCAGCTCCCGCCCGGTCCGCTGCTGCTCATCGGCAACGAGTTCCTCGACGCACTGCCGATACGCCAACTGGTGCGCGGCCGCTGGGAATGGGCGGAGCGGCTGGTCGCGATCAATGGCGACGGGGAGCTGATCTTTGTGCGGGGACCGGAGAACCCGGCCCTAACCCTGCTGGTGCCGCCGGTATTGCGAGAAGAGCCGGAAGGCAGGGTCGTCGAAATTTGCCCCGCCGCGACCGCCTTGGCCGCCTCCGTCGCGGAGCGCCTCACCGATTCTGCCGGCGCCGCGCTGTTCATCGATTACGGGTACTTTCCGAGCCAACCCGGGCCGACCTTGTCTGCGCTGCGCCGGCACCGGCCCGTGAACCCGCTCGAAGATCCGGGCGAAGCCGATCTCAGTGCGCATGTCGATTTCGCGGCACTGGCCGAGGCGGGCCAGGCCGCCGGCGCCGGGGTTTGGGGTCCCGTGCCCCAGGGCCGATTCCTCGCCGCGCTCGGTGCCGAAGCGCGCCTGCGAACGCTCTCGGTTCGCGCCAGCGCGGAACAGCGCGCCTCCCTGGAGAGCGGGGGCCGGCGCTTGATCGAGCCCGGCGAAATGGGCACGTTGTTCAAGGCGATCGCATTGACATCGCCCGGCTTGCCGGCGCCGGCCGGCTTTGCAAAGGCAGCGGTTCCAGGCAGCACGTGACGGTGCAATCGAAAATCACACTCGGCGCGCTCGACGGCGGTTCGGCGATCCGCCATGCCTTCTTCACGCGCCAGGGCGGAGTGAGCCGCGGCCTATTCGCCTCGCTCAATTGCGGTCTCGGCTCGGGGGACGATCTTGAAGCCGTCACCCGCAACCGGGCGATCGCGGCCTCCGAACTCGGTCTCGCTCCCGAGCAGCTCGTGACGTGCCACCAGGTTCATGGCACCGAGATCGTGATCGTCGAGCGGCCATGGCGACGCGAAGACAACCCGCATGCTGATGGCACCGTGACCAATATCCCCGGGATTGCCCTCGGGGTGCTCGCCGCGGATTGTGCGCCGGTCTTGTTCGCCGATGCCGAAGCCGGCGTCATCGCCGCGGCGCATGGCGGTTGGCGCGGCACGCTTGCCGGCGTCATGGAGGCGGCAGTCAAGGCGATGCTGGGGCTCGGCGCCCGCGCCGAACGGATCCGTGCCGGCATTGGGCCCTGTATCGCCCAGCCCTCTTACGAAGTCGGCGCGGAATTTTCCGCGAATTTTATCGCCACCGATCCCGCGAGCGCTCGCTATTTCGTCCCCGCGTCGCGCCCCGGCCATTTCCTGTTCGATCTGCCGGGTTATATCGCGCTGCGCTTGCAGCGGCTCGGGCTCGCGGCGGTCGAGCGCGGGCCGCATGACACGGCGGCCGAAGAGGAGCTGTTCTTCAGCTATCGCCGCGCTTGCCTGCGGGGCGAGCGGGATTATGGGCGTGGTCTCGCTGCCATCGCACTGACCGGCTAGAGCGCCGTGCCCTATCTCGTGCTGTTCGGCGCGTTCTGCTTGTTCGGTCTCCTGGCCACCTGCGCGCTGATGTTATGAGAGTGCCACACCGCAGCCGCCGCCCATTACGGGCGCCTTCGGCGCTGGCGGTTCCGGTGCTGGCGGTTGTGATGACTGTCAGCGCCTGTCAGCCATTGCCGCATCCATTTGCCGACGATCGCCCGCCCGCGTCACTGCTGCGGGTGCGCGACAGCGCCGGTATATCGATCGCGCCGATCGAGGGTGGGCCGCCCGCCGCCGCGAGCAAGCTCGGCGCGGCGGTGGCGAGTGCGCTGGTCAAGCACGACATCCCGGCCAGTGACCGGACGACAAACCTGACGAGCTATCTGCTGTATGGCCGGCTCGAGGCGCAGCGTCCGCGCTCGGGCCAGGAAACGGTCGCCGCGCATTGGCAGCTGCAGGACGCCTCCGGCCGCCTGGTCGGGGAACGCACGACCCGCCTCGAAGCGCCGGTCAAGACCTGGGAAACGGGCGCCGACGCGGTGATCGCCCGCCTTGCCGAGGCGAGCGCCGCCGAGATCGCGCCGTTGCTCGCGGACGAGCCGCCGCCGGGCGCCGAAGCCGTCGCGGGACTGGCTGAAGCGCCCGGGGGCAAAGCGGAAGCCGCGGCGCCCCGGGCCGAAGCCGCGGCTGCAAAAACCAACGAGGCGGGCCGCACGCGGATCGCGATCCGCCCGCTCAGCGGCGCCCCGGGTGACGGCGCGAAATCCCTGGCCAATGCGATCGCGACCGTGTTGAAGCGGCAGGATTTGACAGTCATCGATAATGCCAACGCGAAGGCCGACGTGATCCTCGATGGCCAGGTAACGGTCGCGACGGTCAAGCCCGACAAGCAGCATGTCAAGATTGTCTGGCATGTGCGCCGCGCCGACGGGGTTGAGGTCGGCACGGTCGGGCAGGAGAACGATGTGCCCAAGGGCATGCTCGACGGCCCCTGGGGCGATGTCGCCTACAGCGTTGCTATCGCCGGCGCCGACGGGCTGATGCAGGTCATCGCGCGCGCCGGCCCCGAGCGAAAATCATAGGCCGCTCGCCCGGGCGGCCCGACCGGCCTCTCGTTTATGAGCGACAGCTCGTCCATCCGGGCGGCGCCGCATTGCGCGTCTGGAGGCCGTTCGCTACCCTCCGCCGCGCCCCGAAAAAACGGGCATGGAGGGGTGGCCGAGTGGTTGAAGGCGCACGCCTGGAGAGCGTGTATACGGGCAACCGTATCGCGGGTTCGAATCCCGCTCCCTCCGCCATCCACTCATCCGCGTCTGTCCGTACCCATCCTCAAAACTGGGGCAAATCAACCGATCACTGACTTGTAGCGTCCGCCATCGTTCGCTACTATCCGGCCTATACGGATGGGCCAAAGGTTGGGTAGGGTAGAGGGCGAGCCATGGCGCGGACGATTGGCAAATTGACAGCGTTGGCCGTCTCACATGCCAAGCGACGCGGCTATTACGGCGATGGCGGCGGGCTTTTCCTCCAGGTGAGCGCCAGCGGCTCGAAAAGCTGGGTCTTCCGCTTCAAGGAAGCCGGCAGGCTGCGGGAAATGGGGTTGGGCCCTCTTCACACCATCGGGCTAGCCGATGCGCGCCAGCGGGCGCAGGACTGCCGGAAGCTGCGGCTCGACGGGAAAGACCCGATCGAGGCTCGCCGCAGCGAGCGCATGAACGCGAGGCTCGATGCTGCGAAGGCGATGACCTTTAGGGCTTGCGCCGAGCGCTACATCGCCGCGCACAAGGCGGGCTGGCGGAATGCAAAGCACGCTGCGCAGTGGACCGCGACCCTCACCACCTACGTCTACCCATTTTTTGGTGCACTGCCGGTACAAGCCGTCGATGTCGGCTTGGTATTGAAGGCGATCGAACCAATTTGGACAACCAAGCCGGAAACCGCGGGCCGGGTGCGCGGCCGGATCGAAAGCATTCTCGATTGGGCGACAGCGCGCGGATATCGGAAAGGCGACAACCCGGCGCGCTGGCGAGGCCATCTGGAAAACCTGTTGCCCAAGCGATCGAAGGTGCGCCGGGTGCGGCACCATGCGGCGCTGCCCTATGGCGAAATCGGTTCGTTTATGGCCGAACTGCGGCAGCAAGAGGGTGTCGCGGCCCGTGCGCTGGAATTCTCGATCATGACCGCGGGGCGCACCGGCGAAGTCATCGG
>VAZF01000108.1 GCA_005888425.1 Alphaproteobacteria bacterium | reverse complement strand
ACCCGCTCGCCCGAAGCCGACGCCGACGTGCCCGCGGGGATCGCGACCGGCCCGGACGGCATGCCGCATCGCCGGCGACGTCGGCGCCGCCGTCGCCGGCCGCCTCATCTCGATGCGCCGGGTGCGGAGCATCCGGCGGCGGGAACGCCCGAGGGCGCAGCCGCTGCGGAGGGCACCCCGGGCGATACCGGCGCCACGGAAAAGAGCAGCGAGGAAGGCGGATCGCAGCGACAGGTGCTGCGCTTGCGCAATTGGCGCCGGCACCGCCGCGCTCGCCCGGTGCCGCGGCTCGGATCGGCCGAGGCTGGCGGCGGAACGCCTGCGGAGGCCGGAGCAGCCGAAGGCGCGGTTGCGACCGAAGCCGCGACGGCAACGGGTAGCGAGACGGCGATTGGCGATAGTCCGCACCTTCGGCCGCGCCGTCGCCGGCGGCGTCCGCGCTTTCCAATCGCCGGGCAGGCACCGGGCCGAGCCGGAGAAGCGGTAGCCGCGGAAGGCGCTACAGGAGACGCAAGCGCCGAGGCGCCGACCCGGCCGCTGGGAACTCGCCCTCCCCGCTCGCGCAACCGCCGCCGTCGCGGCCCTCGAGCCGCAGTTGCCGAAAACGGCGCCACGTCCTCAGAACGCGCGGACGGCCGTGGCGGCCGCGATCAGCCGGTAGGCCAAGCAAGGCCCGGCGAGGCGCGCCCCGGCGGCGCGCGTACGGACGAACGCCGTGAGCGCGATCGGCGGAACGGCGCCGGGCGAGAGGATCGCCGCGGCGAGCGGAGTGGCGGACAACGTGAGGGCGGTCGCCGCGGGCCGCCGGGACGCGGCCGCGGGGCACCCGACCGCAGGCCCTCGCCCAAGCTCTATTCGTTCGACTCGGTTGTCGACCGCGGTTTCGATGATGTCGAGGAAGAAGGCGAGACGCGCCGGGTGCACTGGACAATCCTCAAGCGCACGACGGCCGATCAGATCAGCCGGAAGCCGATCTCGGCGGTTTATGTGCTGCAGCGCGACGGCAACGACGCGGAGTTCCCCAATCTCGGCTCCGCCCGGAGCGCGGTTAACAAGACGATCGTCCATCCCGAAAAGCTGACCCGCTCGAAGGAAGAATACGCGGCGGAGAAGAACGCGAAGCGATAGACCGGTTCGCCCGGCGCAACTTCGCGTGGCTCGCGCGGGTGAGCGAAAGCCGGCTCGCCGGTGTTTACCGGTTTTGAGCGAGCCGGCGAGATATGGGTCCCGACACTCCGTTACGTGACGCGGCGACGCCGGCGGCAAGCACAGGCCGGCGGCGTCTCCCGATCGGCGCTGAAGCGTTGCCGGAGGGCGGCGTCGATTTTCGCGTCTGGGCGCCGCGCTGTCGTGAGCTGACGGTCGAGATCGAAAATTTGCGGCCTATCCCCCTCTCGGCTGAAGCGGGCGGCTATTTCTCGACCCAGGTCGACGAGGCGCGCCCGGGAATGCGTTATCGGTTCCGGCCTGACAATAGCGATCAGGCCTACCCGGATCCCGCTTCGCACTTTCAGCCGGAGGGCCCGCACGGCCCCTCGGAGATCATCGATTCGAGGGTGTTCCGCTGGACCGACGCCGAATGGCGCGGCCGCCGCCGCGACGAGCTCGTTATCTACGAGATGCATATCGGCACCTTCACGCCTCAGGGGAATTGGCAGGCAGCGCAGCGCGAGTTGCAGGTGCTTGCCGAGCTCGGGATCACTTGCCTCGAACTCATGCCGGTCGCCGATTTTTCCGGAAGCTTTGGTTGGGGCTATGACGGCGTCGATCTGTTCGCGCCGACGCGTCTTTATGGCCGGCCCGACGATTTCCGCGCCTTTGTCGACCGCGCGCATGCGCTCGGCCTCGGCGTAATACTCGACGTCGTCTATAACCATCTCGGCCCGGACGGCAATTACCTGAAATGCTTCTCGGAGAGCTATTTCACCGATCGCTACAAAAACGAATGGGGCGAGGCGGTTAATTTTGACGGCCCGGATAGCGGACCTGTGCGCGAATTCGTTCTCGCCAATGTTCGGTATTGGATCGGGGAATTTCACCTCGATGGGCTGCGTCTGGATGCGACGCAACAGATGTTCGATGCCTCGCCCGATCACATCCTCGCCGCGATCACGCGCGAGGTGCGCGATGCCGCGCCCGACCGCAACACGATCGTCATCGGTGAGAACGAGCCGCAGGAGGCCCGCCTTGTCCGCCCGGCTGAACGCGGCGGCTATGCGCTCGACGCGCTGTGGAACGATGATTTTCACCACAGCGCGATGGTCGCGCTGACCGGGCGGCGCGAAGCCTATTACACCGATTATCGCGGGCGCCCGAACGAGTTCATCGGCGCCGCGAAATACGGCTTTCTTTATCAGGGCCAGCGCTATGTCTGGCAAAAGAAGCCGCGCGGCACACCGGCGCTCGACCTGCCCGCCGAGTCGTTCATTGTGTTTCTGCAAAACCACGACCAAGTCGCGAATTCGATCGCCGGCCAACGCCTGCACGCGTTGACGAGCCCTGGCCATTGGCGCGCGATGACCGCGCATCTGCTACTGATGCCCGGCATTCCGATGCTGTTTCAGGGTCAGGAATTCGCGGCCTCGAGCCCGTTCCTTTATTTCGCCGATCACCGCCCCGGGCTCGACCGTGCCGTGCGCCGGGGACGCCGCGAGTTCCTCGGGCAATTTCCCAGCATTGCGGCACCTGAGGTGAGCGACCGGCTGGCCGATCCGAGCGAGGCCGAGAGCTTCCGGCGATCGGCCCTCGATCCGGCCGAGCGGCAGACCCACGCGACTGTTGTTGCCCTGCATCGCGATCTGCTGGCGTTGCGCCGCTACGATCCAGTATTCGGTCGGCGGCCGGCGCGGGTGGACGGCGCTGTGCTTGGCGCGCGCGCCTGGCTCTTGCGCTTTTTCAGCGACGAAGGCGACCGCCTCCTGGTCGTAAATCTCGGCCCCGATTTGACGATGCGTCCAGCGCCCGAGCCCCTATTGGCTCCGATCGAGGGGCACAGCTGGGACATTCTGTGGTCGAGCGAGGCGCCGGAGTATGGCGGAGTGGGCACGCCGCCGCTTTACCGAAGCGGCTATCTGCGCATCGCCGCGGAAAGCGCGCTCGTGCTGATGCCGGCAGCACGCGACCGCGAGAACCGGAAGAACCGGAGGCAGCGCGATGGTTGATGTGATCCGGGTGAGCCGCGACGACAATCCGACGCCCGAGGCGCGCCGCGAATGGCTTGTCACAAACGGCCTTGGCGGCTTCGCATCGGCGACGATCTCGGGCGAAATCACGCGACGCTATCACGGGTTTCTCATCGCCGCGCTGCCCGCGCCACAAGGCCGCGTCGTGATGCTGAACGATCTCGATGTCGCGGTCGGGCGTTCCGACGGCAGCCTCGCGTCGCTGCGCGACAGCGGACGCTTTGTCGATTTCACGCTGACCATGGGGCTGCCGAGCTGGCGCTATGAGATCGACGGCATGACGATCGAGAAATCCGTCTTGATGCCGGCGCGGCATAACATCACGTATATCGGCTTCCGGCTGATCGGCGGCGCGCGGGCGATCCGGTTATTCCTGCGCCCCGCGGTCAATTTCCGCCGCATCGAGGCCGCGGTCAGCGAGCCGCTGGCGTCGGGCTACGCGCTGACCGCGAACGGCCGGCACTACGAGATTGCCGCCGGCGCGGGGCTGCCGGTGCTGCGCCTGATGATATCCGGTTGTGATGCAACGTCGTTCACGGCGGATGGCGGATCGCGCCATGAGTGCGACTTCGTGACCGAGGAACAGCGCGGCTATGACGCGCGCGGTTCTCTCTGGAGCCCGGGCTACTTCACCGTTGAGCTGCAGCCGGATTCCATCGCGACGCTGATCGCCGCGACCGAGCCTTGGCACACCGTCGAAGCATTGCACCCGGACGCGGCGCGCCGCTTTGAGACCGAGCGGCGGCGGCGCCTCGTCGCGATGGCGCCGCCTGCGGCGCGCGAGGGGCTCGCGGCCGAGCTGGTCCTCGCCGCCGACAGTTTCATCATCACGCCGGTCGGCCGGGTCGCCGATATCGTCCGGGCGCACGCCGAGGGTGACGAGATGCGCACCGTCATCGCCGGGTATCACTGGTTCACCGATTGGGGCCGCGACGCGATGATCTCGCTCGAAGGTCTGACCCTGGCAACCGGGCGCGTCGCGGAAGGTAAATGGATCCTGCGTGCTTTCGCACATTATGTGCGCGACGGGCTGATCCCGAACATGTTTCCGGAAGGCGATTGCGAAGGCCTGTATCACACCGCCGATGCGACGCTGTGGTTCTTCCACGCGCTCGCGCGTTATGTCGAATACACCGGCGACCGTGCCACGCTGACGCTGATCCTGCCGAAATTGCAGGAGATCGTGCGGCTTCATCTCGAAGGGACTCGCTTTGGAATCAAAGCCGATCCGCGCGACGGGCTGTTGAGTCAGGGCGCCGAGGGCTACCAGCTGACCTGGATGGATGCCAAGGTCGGCGATTGGGTCGTGACGCCGCGCCGCGGGAAGGCGGTCGAGATCAACGCGCTATGGTACAACGCGCTGTCTCTGTTGACGCAATGGCTGCGCGACGCGCGCCATCCCGAAGCCGACGAGATCGCGGGTCACGCCGAATTGACGCGGCAATCCTTCAACCGCCGCTTCTGGAACGAGAGCCGCGGGTGCCTTTACGATGTCGTCGATGGCGAAAACGGCGATGACGCGTCGTTCCGGCCGAACCAGATCTTCGCAGTCTCGCTGCCGCATCCCGTCCTCGACCGACAGTATTGGCGGCCGGTCGTCGATGCCGTCGAACAGAAATTACTGACGCCGTTCGGCCTGCGTTCGCTCGCGCCGGACGAGCCCGATTTCAAGTCCCGCTATTTTGGCGATCTGCGCGCGCGCGACGCCGCCTATCACCAGGGCACGGTCTGGGCCTGGCTGATCGGGCCGTTCATCGATGCCTGGCTCAAGGTGCATCCCGACAAGCGCGAGACGGCGCGCGGCCTTCTCGCCGGCTTCGAAACCGTGGTCGCAGAGGCCGGCATCGGTTCGATCAGCGAAATCTTCGACGCCGAACCGCCCTTTACGCCGCGCGGCTGCATGGCGCAGGCCTGGAGCGTCGCCGAGGTGCTCCGCTGCCTCGTGAAAACAGCGCGCTAGCTCCCTACCCCCTGGAGAACGCAGAGAGGGATCAGTCTGCTGCCTACGCGGCGCGGGCCTGCGGTTTCGGCAGGGCCGCGGCCTTAATCGCCGTGGCCGCTTTCTCCGCAATCATGATCGTCGGCGCGTTGGTGTTGGTCGACGTCACCGCCGGCATGACCGACGCATCGACGACGCGTAGCCCCTCAAGCCCATGAACGCGCAGTTGGTCGTCGACGACCGCCATCGCATGCTGGCCCATCATGCAGGTGCAGCTGGCGTGGTAGACCGTATTGCCGTTGCGCTTCGCGTAATCGAGCAGCTCATCGTCGGTCTGGACCTGGGCACCCGGTAGCTTTTCCTGGCCGATATAGGGCTGCAAGGCCGGTGCGTTGAAGATCCGGCGCACGAAGTGCAGCCCGCCGACAATCGCCCGTCGATCAGCTTCTTCGGTCAGGTAACGCGGATTGATGACCGGCGCGTCCTCTGGCCGCGGCGAGCGCGCCTCGACATAGCCGCGCGACAGGGGCCGCATCTGCCATGGGCCGCCGGTCAGCCCCGGCTCTGCTTCGAGTTCACCGATCTGACCGTCCTTGAAGCTGCCCGGGGCAAACGAGATCTGCACATCGGGGGTGGCCGACTCCGGCAATATCTTGACCGAGGCGGCAACCAGCGACGCGCTGTAGGTCAGCATCCCCTTGCCGGTGATCAGATAGCGCATGACCTCGGCCGCGAGCGGCAGGCCCCGCGCTCGTTCATTCGCGGTCGCCATGCCGTGAATCGGGTAGGTGACCCGCACGACATAATGATCCTGCATGTTCTTGCCGACGCCGGGCAGCGCATGATGGGTTTCGACGCCGATCTTTGCGAGATGCTCGGGATCGCCGACCCCGGACAGCTGCAGCAAATGCGGTGAGCCAATCGCGCCAGCCGACACGATCACCTCGCGCTGCGCCAGCACACGTTCCACGCGGCCGCCGCGCGAGAAATCGATGCCGACAGCGCGTTTGCCGTCGAACACGATGCGGTGCACTAGCGCATGTGTCAGGAGCTGCAGATTGGGCCGCTTCAAGGCTGGACGCAGATAGCTGCGCGCCGTGCTGGCGCGGCGGCGGCCGCCACGGGTCTGCTGGCACCAGCCGATGCTGGGACCGGCGCCGGTCGGCAGGTCGTTGACGTCCTCGCGGTATTCGAGCCCGAGCTGCATCCCGGCATCGATGACCTTGGCGCAGATCAGCGAGCGGTCCATTGCGGAGGTGTAGAGATATCCCTCAGTACCATGGACCTCACTGGCGCCTTCGCCCCACCGCTCGGCTTTCTTGAAGAAGGGCAGGCAGTCGTCCCACGACCAGCCGCGATTGCCGAGCTGGGCCCAGTGGTCGTAATCCTCGGGTTGGCCGCGGATATAAATGAGCCCGTTGATCGAGCTGGATCCGCCGAGGACGCGGCCGCGCGGGTAGATGATCTCGCGCTCCTCGTTCGCCTGTGCCCGGAACCCCCAGGTCAGGGTCGGGTGGTCGAGCATTTTCATGAAACCGGCGGGGATATGGATCAGCGGGTTCCAGTCGCGTCCGCCCGCCTCGATCAGGAGCACCCGTGTGTTGGGGTCTTCGGTCAGCCGGTTGGCGAGAACGCAGCCGGCCGAGCCAGCGCCAATGATGATGAAATCCGCCTGCATTGCTCCACTCCCTCTCGGACGGCCCCTGCACCTCCAGACCGCCGTCTCGACAGTGCCAGTTTAGAGCAAGCGGAGGGCCGCGCCAGCCGCTTCGGGGGGCTCCGTGAACTTGACGCTACTCAGGGGAAACGCTACCTCCATCACTGGCGGCGGGTGTAGCTCAGGTGGTTAGAGCGCCAGATTGTGGATCTGGATGTCGTGGGTTCAAGTCCCATCACTCGCCCCAATGTTTGCAAAGGCTTATATGCCGAAGAAGGGCTTTATCCCTGCCCTTCTCGCCGCTGGGGTAACGCTTTGGGTAACAGCGGTGCGAAATAACTGCTGCTTTCGCTCATGCTGTTGCTATCCGTCAAAGCCGGCCTGCGCGCAGGCGAAATCACGGACCTGACCTGGGCATGGTGCTCGATGCCTACGGCGATCTCGGCGAACGCATCGGAACTGCCGGACAGCATCGCCAAAGCGTAGCGGCCGCACGAACCCGCTACCGTGCGCTGCAAGCCTGCTGAGGCCGTACGGGATCGTCGGCACTGTCATCCCTTCGGAGCGCGGAGGTACGCACGGCATGTGGCTCGGGAGCATGTCA
>VAZF01000107.1 GCA_005888425.1 Alphaproteobacteria bacterium | reverse complement strand
AGGCGAATTGCAAAAGGATGAGACCCGCCGGCTCGCACGCGAGTTGGCGCTTCCGGTCGCGGCGAAGCCCGACAGCCAGGACATCTGTTTCGTGCCGCAGGGCTCGTATGCGGCTATCGTCGAAAGGCTGCGACCCGAGGCGGGCGAGCCTGGCGACATCGTCGACCAGAATGGACGCGTGCTCGGCCGCCACAATGGCATCGCGCATTTCACGGTTGGCCAGCGCAAAGGGCTGGGTATCGCCGCCACCGAGCCGTTTTATGTGCTGCGACTCGATCCCGAGAACCGTCGCGTGATCGTCGGCCCGAAGAGCGCGTTATGCGAGACGCGCGTTCATCTCGGCGAGCTCAACTGGCTTGGTCCGCCGCTGCAGCCGGGCGAAATGGTGCCGGTCTCGGCCAAGCTGCGTTCAACGCAGCCGCCGGTTTCCGCCACCCTCCATGCCGGCGCCGCAACCGGCGCAGCGGAGCTGCTGCTCTCCGAGCCCGCGGGCGCGATCGCACCGGGCCAAGCTGCGGTGCTCTACGATGGCGAGCGGCTTCTCGGGGGCGGCTGGATCCGCCGCGTCCCGGAAAATCCTGCGCTGCAAGCGGCGGAGACGGGCGCCGCCGCGGCTTGACCGCATAAGGGCCATCTCCTATATGCGGGGCCTCCCGGCGGGGTAGCTCAGTTGGTTAGAGCAGGGGAATCATAATCCCAAGGTCGGGGGTTCAAATCCCTCCCCCGCTACCACTCTCCTCAGATGTTCAGATGCGCATCACCGCGGCGGCACCGGTCGCTGCTTTGTTGCCGCGACGCGCGTGAGAAGGTCGCGTGCGGCTTCCGCATCGACCGGGGGTGCGGAGCGGGGCGGCGCTGGAATTGGAGCGGCTCCCGGAGACCGCTGTATCGACGCGATCGGTATCGCAAGTTTAAAGGAGCTCTCCACCTCGGGCATGAGCGTCACGACGGCCGCCAAGATCGCCGCAATGGGCGCACCGGCGGGACCTGCGAGTTCGAGCGGTATCGCCGGATTTGCAACGATCACCGTAATGACCTCATTCACCCCCTTTACGAAGTCGACAACAGCGTCAGGGGAGGCGGCGGCTTGTGTGGTCAGCTCCCATCCGCCTGCATTGATCGCTCGAAAGGCATTGGTCAGTGAGGCCTGTGTCGCGGGGGATATCGCAAGAGCCGGAACTTGCGCCACGACAAACCGCCAAGTGGCATCGAGTGCATCAGCAATGAGCTGGGCATCTGTCCCCGCCCTGCTTAACGCACAGGCCGTCAAGCCGGGGAGGAATAACAGGGCGGCCGCCGCCCGCAATGCGCTTCGGCGCGACAAATCTGCCGTCTTCATTGCGGTGGCCTCTCAGGTCAATCAACCTGAGATTATGATAACAGCTGGGGCCGGCGACAATGCTGCCGTGGCGCATCCACGATCAGGGCGGCCCGCCGAGCGCGGTGCCGTTCTCGCCGACAACGCGATAGTGGGTGACGCCGCGCGCCGGCGCGTTCTTCTGTGTTTGAACCAGCCAGTACTTGGCCTCGGCTACCGCGGCATCGATGCTATTGGTCTCGCAGTCCCGATGATCGATCGTCTCTGCCGGCTCTTGCCAGCTTGATCCTCGCGTCAGCTCGATTCTGAACACATCCTCAGCTCCACCCCGCTTCGGCTAGGTACGACCGAATTATAGGTCCGCCGGATCGGCCGATCTGTGAGCGTTTTTGGGGCGAGGTTGCTGAAGCAGACGTCGATAGCGCGTTATCGGCGAGTTCTCTTGAAGATCCCGGAATGCGTCCTCTCAAAAGCTAGGGTGCGACGATGTCGATGCTGTACCAGTCCCCCGCCTCGCTGCCGGGCCGGCCGCGCGAAATGTCGATCAGTGGTTCGCCCTTCCCGAAATCGTATTCCATATGGATCGTACCGCGCTCGCTGTGCGATTGACGTGGGCTCATCGCAGGAAAGCAGGCGTGAACCGACTGCAGCATCTTCTGATAGTTCGCAGCGACGGCGGCCGACTTTTCGAAGCTCCACATGCAGCCGTAGGAGCGCGTGTCCTTCTCGACGTTGCACAATTTGGCGCCGGGTAATTTGACGTTCTGAGCCTGCGCGAAACCGTCCTTGGCTGATTGCAGCAATATCTTCAACGGGCCGCAGTAATCGTCAGAGTGCTGCGCGTTTGCGAGTCCACCGACCAACATGACGGTGAGACCGGCAAACAGCATCGTGGTGACAAGCCGCTTCATCTTGCATGCTTCTCGTCAGGAAATAGGGGACATGTGCGGCAGGGCCGTCTTGGGGCAAATGCTTAACCGGGTTTGTGCGCGGCCGCAACTGCACCCAACCGGCTGTCGTTCGGCGCGTTCTAGGCCGGCTCGGTCTCCAGTCCAGCATCGGCCAGCTCCTTGAAGCCGCCGATGTTGTAGACCGCGCCGTAACCGAAATCCTTCAGCGTCTTGCCGACCAACGCCGAGCGCCCGCCCGAGGCGCAATAAATGAGCATCGTCTTGTCCTTCTGGAAAGCGGGGTTGTAATAGGGGCTCTCGGGGTCGGCGCGGAATTCGAGCATCCCGCGCGAGACGTTGACTGCGCCCTTGATCTTGCCTGCACCTCGGACGGGTCGCGCACGTCGAGAACCAAGGCGTCGCCACCCATCCGGGCGCGCGCGTCGGCCGGCGTCAGCCGCGGCACCGCCGCGTTCGCTTCCGCCAACATCTCTTTGATGCTCGCTGGCATGGCAGGCCTCTCCTCGCTCGACGCGAATGCCGGATCTTAGCACCGGGGGCTCCAACAGGTAAGCAGCCCCTACGCTTGAGAAACGCGGCTTTATTCGCCCGCGCCAAACGGCGGATTGACCCACTCGGCGTCGGCCTGCTGAACCTCACGGTGCCGCGCGCGCTTTGCCGCGGCGCGATGCCGGATGCGCGGCTCGGTGGAACTGCCGTAATGGCGCACGATGTCGCCCGCATCCGCAATTACCGGCGTGGGCGCTGGGGGGACGCGGCCTCCCACAGTGGGACGGTCCGAGGGTGAGCAGGCGCAAAGCGACGCCGCAACACCGATCGCCAGCAAAACCGCCCAGTTCGCTCGCAGCGCCACGATCCACCTCTGCACAACTAGCAGGAGAACGGGCACTCCTCGTTGGCTGTTCCACTCTGCGCCGCATCGGCCGACCCGCCGGGGAACAGATGACCGCAGATTTCCGTTCGATGAAGCGCGGGACGATCCCAGCCGCATCGCAATTCGCGTTGCCCGCTCGCCAGCGGGCCCGGAGCGGGAACGGAGCGAGATGTCGATCTTCGAAGCCTTCCGGCGTGCGATGCTCGGGCTGGCATTGACCGGGGGGCTCGCGATCTTTGCCGCGGTCGTTTTTATCGGCTACTGCGCGTATACCTTGCCGCTGACGCGCCCGGTCGGGGAGCAGTCTCCCGCTGCAATCGTCTACGCGACAAGTGAGGGCACGCCTTTTGCGGCCCGCGGCATTTATCGCGGCGAGAAACTGGCGGCCGACCACCTGCCCAAAAACCTTGTGGACGCGGTCATCGCGATCGAGGATCGACGGTTTTTCGAGCATGGCGGCATCGACCCGCGCGGGATGATGCGCGCCGCCTGGCGCAATTTGACCGGCAGCCGCGGCACCGAAGGCGGCAGCACGATCACGCAACAGCTGACGCGACTCACCTATCTCTCGCCCGAGCGCACGCTGCGCCGCAAGGTGCAGGAGATCATGCTGGCCTTTTGGCTGGAGTCGCGCCTCAGCAAGAACGAGATCCTGGCGAACTACTTGAACGCGGCCTATTTCGGCGCCGGCGCATTTGGTATCGACGCGGCGGCTCACCGGTATTTCGGGAAGAAAGCCGCCGATCTCGATGTCTCCGAGGCGGCGATGCTGGCCGGACTGATCCGCGCGCCCTCCCACCTGTCGCCGAGCCGCAATCCGAAAGCCGCGGCACGGCGAATGGATCTTGTGCTGGAGGCGATGGTCGAGACAGGCGCGCTCGATAAAGCCAAGGCGACGGCGGCGCGAAATCATCCGCCGGAACTCGCGATGCCGCCGGAGACCGAACCCGACGACAATTATTTCCTCGACACGGCCGAAGTCGAGGTCAAGCGGCTGGTCGGCAATCCGCCGCTCGATCTCACGGTCACAACGACTTTCGATCCAAGGCTCCAGGACGCCGCCGAGCAAGTCGTCAAGAACTGGCTGAGCGGGGAGGGGGCGCAGCGGCATGTCGGACAGGCGGCGCTGATCGCGATGGCGCCGGACGGCGCGATCCTGGCGATGGTCGGCGGGCGGGATTACGCCCAGAGCCAATTCAACCGTGCAACCCAGGCGCATCGCCAGCCGGGCTCGCTGTTCAAGGTGTTCGTCTATCTGACGGCGCTCAGCAACGGCTTTACGCCCGAGACCATCATGCTCGATCAGCCGGTCGATATCGATGGCTGGCAGCCGAAAAACTATGACGAGCAGTATCGCGGGCGCGTCACGTTGCGGACCGCGTTTGCGCAATCGCTGAACTCGGTCGCTGCCCAGGTCGCGCAAACGGTCGGCATCGACAAGATCATCGCAACGGCGAAGAGCCTCGGCATGCAATCGGAATTGCCCAGCGTGCCGAGCCTGGCGCTCGGCTCGGCCGAGGTGACGCTGATGGAAATGACACGCGCAATCGACGCGATCGCAACCGACAGCAAATCGATCGAACCCTACACGATCCGGTCAATCAAATCGCAGACCGCGGCGCCGCTCCTCTACACCCGGCCCGAGACCAGCGCCGAGCGCCCGGACTGGAATTGGGCCCCGATGATGCAGCTGCTCGAGGCGGTCGTCACCGAGGGCACGGGGAAAGCGGCGCGGGTCGACAGGCGGGCGGCCGGGAAGACCGGCACGACCGACGAGTATCGTGACGCGTGGTTTGCCGGCTTCACCTCCGACATCGTCGTCGGCGTCTGGGTCGGGAACGACGACAATAGCCCGATGGAAAAGGTCGCGGGCGGCGAGATCCCGGCCAAGATCTGGCACGATTTTGTCAGCGAGGCCGAAAAGATCATCGCCAAGCCTGGCGCGCCCGCGCCGGAGGTACTGACCGGCAGCGGAAGGCCGCCACCCGCTGTGGCGGAGCAGCAGAAGCAGGCGCAACCCCCGGCGGGTCTGAAGCCGGCTGCATTGACCGATGCGGCCCCGCAATCCTTGCGCGGCGTGCCGCGGCTGGTCGATACCGCGACCCTCGTGCTCAACGGCGCGACCGTGCATCTGAGCGGCGTCGAAGGCAAAGCCGGCGAGGCGGTACGCGAATTGGGTCGTTACATCAGAGACCGCGAGATCGCCTGCGAGCCGGTCGGCCGCGGTGCGGCGCAGTACCGCTGCAAGCTCGGCGACTACGATCTGGCGGAGGCGGTCGTGCTGAACGGCGCGGGCGCCGCCGCCGAGGATGCGCCCGAGCGGCTGCGGAATGCCGAGGAAAAGGCCCGCAACGCCGGCCGCGGCATCTGGCGGCAATAAGCTCAGAGGCGTGTCGATAGCCAGATCGCCAGGCGCGAGCCGGTTTTGATGACGCCGGAGATCACGTCGTAGCCGAGCGTGTCCAACGCGCCGTGTTCGATGGCGCGCTCCCGATGCGCCAGCTCGTCTTCGCGGAAGGCAAGGATCGTGTGTTTGAGCGCCGGCTCGGCGTCGCCGAGGCGCTCCGCCTGATCCTGGTAATGCTCGTCGATGACCTCCTCGACGGCCACCGTGCAGGCCATCGCCGCTTCCTCGCCGAGCAGCGCGGTTGCAGCACCGAGCGCGTAGCCGGCGATATGCCACAGCGGCTGCAGCACGGTCGGGCGCACCCGGCGCGACTGCATGAGCTGGTTAAAGGTCGCGAGATGGCGCGCCTCCTGCTCCGCCATCCGGCGGATCGCGTCGCGGGCGCGGCCGCGGCGCATCACCGCAAGCTGGCCCTCATAGATCCGCACCGCGCCGTATTCGCCGGCGTGGTCGACCCGGATCATGCGCTCGACCTCGCCCTCGGGCACCCGATCACCGGGGAGGTAGGGCGGGCGCCCCGGGATATCGGAGGTCATGCAGCCCCGCGCGGAACTCGATTGCCGGCGCGCGCGTGCCGCCAAGCTCCACGGGCATGCAGAAGCGCGCCAACGCAACAGCCGGTCATGATTAGCGACGCGAGCAGGTTCCAGCCGGCCAAGGACACCCCGAACAATGTCCAGGCTGGGCGGTCGCACAGCACCGGCGCCGTGCCGAGGATCTGCTGCTTCATCTGTTCGAGTGTCGTCGCACCGCCGGGGGCGGCGGTGCAGGCGATCGGGCCGGCGAACCAGTGCTGCTCAACGCCGACATGATAAAAGGCGAAAACGACGCTGGTCGCGAAGACGAGCCCGAGCACGAGCGCGACCCAATCGAGCCGGGCGCGCTCGCCGACCAGTACGAGGACGAGCGATACGACGATTGCGGCCGCCCACGGCCAGCGCTGCAGCAGGCACAGTTCGCAAGGGGCGAGCCCGCCCCAATATTGCGACAGGAGCGCCGTCCCGAGCACAAGCGCGCTCGCGATCAGGACAAAGCCGGCAAAAGCGCGGGTCGAGAGGCTCATCCCTTAGAGATAGCGAAGCACCACAAAACCGCCAACGAGCCCCACGGCAAAAAGGCTCGTCGCCAAGGTCAGGCGTTTTTCGATGAAACGGCGGGCGGCATCGCCGAACCACCACAGCAGCACGGCGACGAGAAAGAACCGCAGGCTGCGCGAGATGATCGAGGCGCCGATAAAGGCCCAGAGGTCGAAATGCGCGACGCCGCTCGCGATTGTGATCAGCTTGTAGGGGATCGGGGTCATCCCCTTGAGAATGATGATCCAGGTGCCCCACTGGTCGAAACCGGCCTTCAGCGCGTCGTAACGGTCCATCGCGTGGTAGAATTCGAGAATCGGCCGCCCGATGGTGTCGAACAGGAAATAGCCGATCGCATATCCGACGAGGCCGCCTATGACCGAGGCCAGCGTGCAATAGGCGGCGAGGCGGAACGCGTCGCGCGGCCGCGCCAGGATCATCGGGATCAGCAGAATGTCGGGCGGGATCGGAAAAAACGAGCTTTCCGCAAACGAGATGATCAAGAGCGCCGTCAGCGCATTCGGGCCGGCGGCGATCGCGAGGATGCGAGAGTAAAGTTTTTGCAACATCGGGTGATGTGTCGCGGCGGTGTTACCGAACTGCCGCCTGGCTGGGCCGCGGCTCGGGAAGCGGTATGCCCTCGTAGAGATCGG
>VAZF01000755.1 GCA_005888425.1 Alphaproteobacteria bacterium | reverse complement strand
AGGTGCCGGACGAGCCTTATACGATCCCGTTCGGCGAAGCGAACATCGTGCGAGACGGTGACGATGTGACTGTTGTCGCGCTCGCCCGCATGGTGCATTACGCGAACGAGGCGATCGAGAAGCTCGCAGCCGAGCACGGCATCGAATGCGAATTGATCGATCCGCGCACGACCTCGCCCTTGGACGAGGACACGATCCTCGAAAGCGTCGAGCGCACCGGTCGGCTCGTCATCGTCGACGAGGCGACGCCGCGCTGCAGCTCTGCCACCGATGTCGCCGCGCTCGTCGCCGACAGGGCGTTCGGCGCGCTGAAGGCGCCGATCCGCCGCGTGACCGCGCCGCACACGCCGGTCCCCTTCGCGCCCAACCTTGAAAAGCTCTACATCCCGAGCCCGGACAAGATCGCCGCCGCGATCCGCGACGTGCACGGCTACGCGAAGTAGATCGCACGCTGGAGGATCGTGAATGCGTCCTTCGACTGCTCGCTTTGCTCGCGCTCAGGATGAGGTGCTTTTCTTCATGCCATCAAAACTCCCCCTCATCCTGAGGAGCGCCCGAAGGGCGCGTCTCGAAGGACGCAAAGCCGTTCTGCAGCGCTCATCGAGATGGCGCCACTGCTCGACCGGAGCGGCCGAAGGAAAGACTCGCTAATGAGCAACGCGATCACCCCGATCACGATGCCGAAATGGGGTCTGACGATGACCGAGGGAAAAATCCTCGGCTGGCTGAAGCACGAGGGCGACAGCTTCAAGCCCGGCGAAGAGCTCCTCGAAATCGAGACGACAAAGATCACCAATGTCTTCGAAGCCTCTGAAGGCGGCACGTTGCGCCGCATCGTCGCGCAAGCCGGGGCGACATTGCCGATCGGCGCGCTGCTCGCGGTCGCCGCTCCCGCAGAAGTACCCGATGCCGAGATCGAGGCCTTTGTCGCCGGCTTTGTCGCACCCGAGCCGGCCGCCGACACGGCCGCCGAAGACGCCGGCCCCGCGCCGCGCGACATCGAAGCCGGCGGCAAACGGCTGCGCGTGCTCGATCTCGGCGCCGGCGACGCGGTCCCGCTCCTTTTCGTGCACGGCTTTGGCGCCGACCTCAATGCCTGGATGTTCAACCAGCCGGCCCTCGCCGAGACCCGCCGCACGATTGCGCTCGACTTGCCCGGCCATGGCGGCTCGACCAAGACGCTCGACCGGGCGGTTGACGGCGCGAGCTTTGCGGCCGATCTCGACCGCGTGCTCGCCGCGCTCGCGATCGACAGGGTGCATCTCGTCGGCCATTCGATGGGTGGCGCCATTGCCGTGTATTTCGCGCATTGGCAGCCCGACCGGGTCGCGAGCCTGACGCTGATCGCGCCGGCCAGTTTTGGCCTCGAGATCAACGCGGCCTTCATCGATGGTTTCGTGCGGGCGCAGCGGCGGCGCGAAATGCAGGAGGTGCTGAGCCTTCTCGTGCATGACCCATCGCTCCTCAGCCGCGCGATGGTCGAGGATGTCTTGCGCTACAAGCGGCTCGACGGCGTGCAGGCGGCGCTCGAAACCCTCGCGCGCGAATGGTTTCCCAACGGCATTCAGCGCGAAGGGATCGCCGAAGTCGCGCTCCATCTGAAAATGCCGGTGCAGATCATCTGGGGCCGCAACGACCGCATCATCCCGCTCGCCCATGCCGAGGCGCTCGCCGGTCGCCTGCCGGTGCACATCCTCGACGAGGCCGGCCACCTGCCGCAGATGGAAAAAGCCGGCGAAGTCAACCGCCTGCTCGCCCGCTTTATCGGGGCGTAACCGACAACTCGGCTGGCAGCCGCACGCAGATGTGATCCGATAATCCCGCGCGGCCCTCCCATCCTCGAGATCGTCGGCACCGGAGGGGATCGTGTCATTGCATCGCACCGCGCATGTCACCGCGCTGTTATGGCTGGGGGCGCTCGGGCGCGGCGATGTCATCGCGCTCGGCTCCCATATCGATTACTGGGACAAGCTCGGCTGGAAGGACCCGCTCTCGACACCGCAATCGACCGAGCGTCAGCGCCGCTATGCGCGCCTCTTCGGCACACCCACCTACACGCCGCAACTCGTCATCGACGGAACGCGCGAGATGGTCGGCTCGCAACGCGAGACGGTGTTGGCGGCATTGCGCCAGACGACGCCTGCCGCGGTCGCGCCGGTCGCCTTCGCCACCGACCGCCGCGCGGTAACGATCGGCACCGCTGCGGCCGCTGCCGGTGACGGCCAGGTTTGGCTCGTCCGCTTTGCGCAGAAGCGTCGGACGCAAATCGGTGCCGGTGAGAATGCGCGCCGCACGCTCGACGATACAAATGGTGTCGAAAGCCTGGCGGCGCTCGGGGAGTGGCACGGCCGCGAGGCGACATTCCCGCTCGATCCACCCGCTCCCGGCGAGGGCATCGCGGTTCTCGTGCAGGCGGCCGACGGGCATATCCTGGGCGCCGCGATATTGCTCGGCTCCTAAGCCACGGACGGCAACGCGCCGGTAGCTACCGAGCAAGCTCGGCAGGCGTGGTCCAGCGGGCGAGCGCTTCCAAGGCGAGCCTCTCGCCGCCGCCTTCCCAGGCATCGAGATGCCCCGCGCCGTCGGCGATAAAGATCATCTTGGGCTCGTGCGCGGCATCGTAGAGGCGGTGCGCCTCGCCGACCGGGATCGCCGGATCATCGGTGCCGTGCAATATCAGGAGCGGCGCCGTGACGCCGCCGATCAACGCCTCGGAATCGAACGGGTCTTTCATAAGCCAGCGATACGGGATCGGCAGACCGCGCAATTCGAAGAGGCGCCGCACCGACGCGTAGGGCGCGTTGAGCAAGACGCCCGCGACCGGGCGGTCGCGCGCTAACGCGACGGCGGGTCCGGTGCCGAGGCTCTCGCCAAACACCGCGATTTTCGATTGCGGCGCGGCGGCGCGGATGAAATCGAAGCCGGCGCGCGCATCGGCGCGCAATCCGAGCTCCGTCGGATTCCCGGTCGAGCCGCCATAACCGCGCCAGTCGATCGCCAGAATGCCGAGCCCGCTGTGCTTCAATTGGTCGAGCCGCCAGACCTGATCGGGTACCGTGCCGGGCGTGCCGTGCAGGAACAGCACGACGCCGCGCTCCGTGGCGGGCGGCGGCCGCCACCAGCCGTCGAGCCGCTCGCCGTCCGCGGTCGCGATCTTCACCTCGGTAAAGCCCGCCGCTGCGGCAGTTTCGGGTGTCGAGCGCGTGCCGCCCAGCGTGTACTGGTATTCGCGCTGATGAATTGCGTAGGTGACGCACAGATAGAGGTATAGGACGCCGAATACGAAGAGGCCCCCCATGCCGGCGACCCCGATCGGCGATAACAGCCGTCGCGCCGGAGCAAAGCGCAGCAATG
>VAZF01000754.1 GCA_005888425.1 Alphaproteobacteria bacterium | reverse complement strand
CCACTGGCAGGACGGGCGTGAGAAGCTGTTTGTCACCGCGCGTCTGCTCGCATTACGGCGCGATCATCCGGAATTGTTCGCCGCTGGCGATTACCAGCCGCTCGACACCGGGGAAGGCTGGATCTCGAACCGGCTTTGCGCTTTTTCCAGACGCCACCGCGACAAGGCGCTCGTCGTCGTCGCGCCGCACCTGACCTATGGTCTCTACCGTGACGGCGGCCCAGCCGATTTCGGGACCAAGATCGCCCTGCCGGCCCAGGGTCTTTGGCGCGAAATCCTCGCCGGCGCCAGTTTCACCGGCCGCGCCCCAATCCGCGGCAGCGAGCTGTTCGCCGAATTCCCGGTCGCCGTGCTTTTCGGCGAGCAACTCCAATAGGTTGCAACCCGGCGCAACTGGTACACCCGGAACAAATGGGGTGGATCTGGCGGGCGGGTCGCTTGCCCGGGTAAAATCGCCGTCGGGTCACCTGACCGCAAGGAGTCTTGGGATGTCGCTCGAAGAGCGCGCCAGCGTCTGCACCTTCGATTGCCCCGATACGTGCAGCATCACCGTCACGATCGATGACGGCCGTGTCGCCAAGGTCCGCGGGTCGCACGCGCTGCCCTATACGGCCGGGGTCATCTGCACAAAGGTGGCGCGCGACATGGAGGCCTTTGTGCACGGGCCGCAGCGGCTTCTGTATCCGCTGCGCCGCACCGGATCGAAAGGCTCCGGGCAGTTCGAGCGCATCTCCTGGGAGGCTGCGCTCGACGAGATCCACAAGCGGGTCGACGAGGTTATCGGGCGCTGGGGGCCGCAGGCGGTCTTGCCGCTGAACTATGCCGGGCCGCACGGTCTGCTCGCCGGCGACAGCATGTCGTTGCGCTTCTTCCACCGGCTCGGGGCGAGCCAGCTTTATCGGCGCGCTCTGTGCGGCGGAGTGCGCAGCGAGGCCTGGGCCGGCACCTATGGCGCGGTGCCGGGCTCCCCGCCCGATTTCGCCGAAGGTGCCAACACCAAGATCGCCGAGCAGGCCGATCTGCATTTGCAGACCCTGCCCGGCACCGACACGCCCTTGGCCTGGGCGGTCGCGACCGAGCTGGAGCGCGCCGGCAAGCTCGACAAAGAATTCATCGCAGCCAATGTGCTCGGCTTCGACGAGTTTATGGCGCGAGCGCGCGAATGGCCGGTATCGCGCGCCGCTTCGGTCTGCGGCGTTCCGGAGGACCAGATCCGGACACTCGCCGAGTGGATGGCGGAAGCCGATCCGCTGGTCGTCGCGCCGGGGAATGGGCTAGAGCGCGGCCGGCACGGAGGCGGCGCGATCCGCGCGATCGTCGCGCTGCCGGCATTGCTCGGGAAACTCGGCCGCGGCAATGGGATCGTGCTCGGCGCCAGCAATTCCTTTCCGAAAACGCTGGCCAAATTGCAGCGCCCCGACCTCGCGCCGGCCGGCACCCGCACGCTAAACATCCTCGATATCGGGCGGCACCTCGCCGAGGACGGTCTCGATCCCCCGCTGCGCGCGGTCTTTATCTACAACCACAACCCGATCGTCGTGCATCCCGACCAGAACCGCATGCGCCGCGGCCTCGCGCGCGAGGATGTGTTCACGATCGGTATCGATGTCGCAATGACCGAGAGCCTCGCGCATTGCGATGTCGTGTTACCGGCCGCGACGCATTTTGAATATCCCGATCTCTACTCCTCCTACGGCCATCATTGGCTGCAGCGCGCCGAACCGGTCATTGCGCCGCTCGGCGAGTCACTACCGAACACCGAGATCTTCCGGCGGCTCGCGGCTCGCTTCGGCTTTGACGAGCCGTGCTTTCGGGCGAGCGATGCTGAACTG
>VAZF01000057.1 GCA_005888425.1 Alphaproteobacteria bacterium | reverse complement strand
GCGACGCGCCGCGGTCGAGACGGAGCTCGCGGCGTTGCTTGCCGAAGCGGGTTACGAGGGCAGCCCGATTTTTGCCGTGTCGAGCGTGACGGGCGAGGGCATCTCGGAACTGTCGGAACATTTGAGCCGGACGGCCCGCATCGCCGATACCGCGCGCGCCGCTCGGCCGGCGGCGGGGCATTTTCGGATGCCGATCGACCGCGCCTTTTCGCTGTCCGGCATTGGGCTTGTCGTGACCGGCACGGTTGCCGCCGGCGCTGCGACGCCCGGCGACCATCTCATTATGAGCCCGCGCGGAATCGAGGTCCGGGTGCGCGGCGTTCACGCGCATAATCGCCCGATCGAGCGGGCCGCCGCCGGCGAGCGCTGCGCCTTGAATCTCGCCGGCAACTTTCCGGAGGGCGGAGAACCGCGGCGCGGCGATTGGGTTGTTGGGCTGCCCGCGCATCTGTCGACGAGCCGCATCGATTGCCACCTCAGCATGTCTCGCGCGGCGCCGGCGCCGCTGCGCGACGGGCTGCCGGTGCATGTCCATCTCGGCACCGAGGACGTTGTCGGCCGCGCCGCGGTGCTGGGCGCCCGCGCCATCGCGCCCGGGGAGAGCGGCTTTGTGCAGCTCGATCTCGAACAGCCGATCAGCGCGCTGTGGGGCGACCGCGTCATCCTGCGCGATCACGCCGCGCGGCACACGTTGGCCGGGGGGCGGGCGCTCGATCCGCTGCCGCCGCGCCGCGGCCGGTCGCGGCCCGAGCGCTTGGCCGCACTCGCGGCGCTGGCCGAACCGGACGCCGGCGATGCGCTTGAGAAGCTCGTAGATGCGGCTGGCATTGTCGATCTGCCGCGTTTCGCGCTGGTCCGGAACATGCCGCAAAGCCACGTCGAGGCGCTCGCCGATATGCCAGGTTTTCACCGCCTCGGCTCCGGAAGCACAGCGATCGCGATCGGCGCGGAGCGCCTCGCCCGTCTCGGCGACAGCCTGCTTGCCGCGCTGGGCCAGTGGCATGCCGCGCAAGCCGATGCGCTCGGAGCACCCCGCGCCGTGCTGTTTCGGCGGCTGCGCGGCGAGGCGCCGGAAGCAGCGCTCGACGCCGCGTTGGCCCAATTGCACAGCACCGGCAAGGTCGTGCGTGATGGCGCTGTATTGCGCCTCGCCGAGCATCAGCCGCGGCTTAGCCGCGAGGACGAACGGCTGTGGAAGCAAGTGCATCCGCTGCTCGCCACTGCGGAATTGCGGCCGTTGCGGGTCCGCGAACTCGCTGCCGAATTGTCATTGCAGCCGGAGCCGCTGACTCGCTTTTTGCGGCGGATCGAGCGTTTTGGCCGGGTCGCACAGGTCGCACCCAACCGCTTCTTCCTGCCCGAGACGGTCGAGCGCCTCGCCGCGATCGCGCGCGAATTGACCGAAGCTTCGCCGGAAGGCCACTTCACCGCGGCCGAATTCAAGGACCGCTCCGGTATCGGCCGCAATCTGACAATCGAGGTGCTCGAATATCTCGACCGGATCGGCGTCACGCGCCGCGACGGCGATGCCCGGACGGTGCTGCGTAGCCCAGCCGCGGTGTTCGGATAAGATGCAATTGCGCTCGGCCGCTCTGCTGTTCGTGCTGCTCGCCGCCTTCATCACCGCTGCACAAGCGCAGGAAAAGTGGATCGTGCTCGAACATCCGTTGGTGCTCGCCGACGCGGACGGCAAGACGGTCACCTCGGATGATTTTCCGGAGAAATTTCTCCTGGTCTATTTCGGCTACACGCATTGCGCCGACCAATGCCCGACCGCGTTGAGCGCGATGGTCGAAGCGCTGGCCGAGATCGGGCCGGCCGCCGATTACATCCAGCCCTTATTCGTTACCGTCGATCCAGAGCGCGATCGCGGCGTCGCGCTCAACGAGTTCACCGCGGCTTTCGACAAGCGCCTCTTAGGGCTCAGCGGCTCGCCGGAGCAGATCGCCGCCGCGGCCGAGATGCTGGGCGTCGAGTACCGGAAGGTGCTCGCGGGCAACGAGGATTACGTCATTGACCACAGCTCGGTTCTGTCGCTGATCGGCCCCGACCGGCGCAACGCGGTGACATTTGCCTTTGCGGAGCCGTATCTGATCGCGGCGAAACTGATAGCCGAGCTGGACCGGGGCGGGGTCGCGCTCGGCAAGATCAATAATCTGCGCGCCTATCGCTGATTCGAGCCGGTCAGCGCGCTAGCCCGCGCCGCGCAAAGATCCCGTTGGCGAAGACGGCGCCCAACGGACGCCAGAACCAGACGCCGGATGCGACGGCGGCGGACAGCATGACCCCGTAGGTCACCAGTGCGGCTGCCAACGCGGCGAAGATCGCATCGACCGTGCCGACCAGCCAGAAGGCGAGCCAGCCGCCGCCAACCGCGATGACAAGACGCACGAGCCCTGCCGAGAGCGGCCACAGCAGCCGTCCGGCACCCTGCGAGGCGAAATAGAGCGAGAGCCCCAGGCCAAAAAATCCGAAAGCCGGTCCGACATGCCGGAGGTAGGCGGCGCCGGCCGCGAGCATCCGCGGGTGATCATCAAAGAGGCCGAGCCACGCGGTCGGCCATATCGCGGCGGCGAGTCCGATCGCCTCCGACAGCGCGAAGGCGATGACGCCACCGGTCAGAGCAATGCGCAACGCGCGCTCCTTCTGCCCGGCGCCGATATTGGTGCCGACCAGCGCAACGAGCGGTGCGCCGAGGCCAAACACCAAGGGCACGAGGAGGAATTCGAGGCGGTTGCCCGTGCCATAGCCGGCGATCGCCTCGGGCCCCGCCGCGACGCCAACCAATCCCGTCGTCAACAGCACCGCCAGGCTGGTTTGAAATGTGCTGATCGAGGCGACCGCGCCGACCCGCAGGATGTCGGCAAAAGAGGCCCAGCGCAGGCGTGCCCAGCGGAAATGCGCGACACTACGCCCGGCCGCGATGTACCAGCCGAGCGCCAGCGCCGTCAGCGCCGTGGTCGCGACGACCGCTGCGCCAGCGCCGGCGATGCCGAGCGCCGGGACTGGCCCGAGCCCGAAGATCAGGAGCGGCGATAACGGCACCAGCAGAACGACCCCAACGCAGATCCACACCGAAGGGACCCACATGTTGCCACTACCGCGGATGACGCTCGCCAGCGCGTTCATCAGCCATACCAGCACCGTACCGGCGAACACGATATTTGAGTAATCGAGCGCTGCTTTTAGCGATGCGCCTTCTCCGCCCATTGTCCGGTACAGCACCGGACCAAACACCAGCACCAGGGCCGAACACACGATTCCGATCGTCAGGTTGATGACGATCGCATGCAATACAAGCGCGTCCGCATCGGCGCGGCGGCCCCCACCGAGGGCCCGGGCAATTGCCGAGGAGATGCCGCCGCCCATCGCACCGGCCGACAGCATCTGCATCATCATGTAGAGCGGAAAGACGAGCGCAATCCCAGCCAAGGCATCGGTGCCGAGCCGCGACACCCACCAGGTCTCGATGAGCCCGGTCGAGGCCATCACCAGCATCACGGCGATGTTGGGCCAAGCCAGGCGCAGCAGAGTCGGAAGAATCGGCGCCTCGAGCAGCAGACGGGTGCGCGGGTCGATGGCGCGCGGCGCACCCACGCTCTCCGCGGCGACCGGCTGGGACTCGCCGTTCACCCGGGGCACGCGGTCGGCTTCCCGTTCGAGCTCTTCCGCCATATGCAGCCGCGCCTCCGAGATGGTCGGGTTTCCGGCGCGCTCCGCGAACACGCGGTACCAGAGCGCGAGCTCGCGTAGTCTCGCCGCCTCGCGGTTGTCGCCCGGTACCGGGCTGCCCTCAGTCCGCTCGGAGCCGATGGGATGGTCGGACCGGGAGGGCATCTCGTCGAGCAACATGCTATGCTCCGGCCGCGCCAGGGTTTAATTATGCGCAGATGCGCCTATATGTAGGCGTATATGCACCTTTGTCCAGTCCAGAGTTTTCGATGAGCCTCGCCGACGATCAGAATGCGCTGCTGTGCAATTGCCTGGCGATCCGCCAGGCCTCCCGGCACGTCACGCAATTCTATGACCAGTTGCTGGCGCCGAGCGGACTGCGCACGACTCAATTCGCGATCCTCGGCCGGCTACAGCGCAGCGGGCCCATGCCGATAAACGCGTTGGCGGCGGCCCTCGTCATGGACCGCACGACGCTCGGACGCAACATCCTGCCGCTGGAACGCGACGGGCTTATCGAGATCGGCGCCTCACCCAAGGACCGGCGGCGACGTGAGGTGCGGTTGACCCCGGCCGGCGCCGCGCGGATGCGCGCCGCGCGCCAGGGCTGGAAAGTCGCGCAGCAGCGGTTCGACGAGGTGTTCGGCGCCGAGCGTGCCGCCGCCTTGCGCGATCTCTTGCGCGAGGTGACAGCCAGCGAGCTCACGCCGCCGGCGCCGCCGTAAGGCAAAGGCGCCGATGCGATATCTCATTCCGCCGCTCGCCGCGTCGCTGCTTCTGGGCTGCGCGCCGCAGCAACTCGCCGTGAAACCGAACGGTCAGGCGCTGGTCTGCGCGGTGAAAGCGGGCCAGCGGCAAAGCTATT
This sequence comes from Alphaproteobacteria bacterium, assembly GCA_005888425.1. Taxonomy (GTDB): domain Bacteria; phylum Pseudomonadota; class Alphaproteobacteria; order ATCC43930; family CGMCC-115725; genus DATARH01. Next base: position 9,998 of record VAZF01000057.1, on the reverse strand, counting down.
GGAACGACGGGGTGGCCCAGCGCGACGGCGCGATGGTCTTGCTCGCCGGCGAATGTCCTGCTCCGCCGAATTCCGAAGGCGGCGTCGGCGGCAGCGGCGGCATGTAGCAAGCCGCGTCCGGCAGCTCTAGGCTATTTCGGGAAATTCGCCGCATCGCGCGCGGGGCCGGTCAGCTCCAGGATGTGCATGCCGTTATTGGCGCGATCGACGATGTAGATGTAGCCGCGATCGTCGACCTCGACATTGTTGGTCTGGATGACCTTGGCGCAGTGCTGCTGGCCGTCCTCGAGTTTCGCACAGCGCTGATCGCTGTTCGCCGTCACCGCCGGGATATATGACGCGATCTCCTTGGGACGATACGGGTCGCGGATATCAAGCGCCCGCACCCCGGCGTTGAAATGCGCGAAGAACATGACCCGCTTGTAGTAGATCGGCGTCATATTCTCGTTTGAGGAATGCGTCCCGAAGCGGCCGCCGCGGCTGCAGAAATCGCCTGAGGCTTCCGGCACCATCCAGGTTGCGACCGACACCGGCCGGTTCTCCACTGTCACATCGACAAACCAGACGAATTGGCGCGGCTCCAGGCATTCGTTCTGGATCTGCTCGTCGGTGATGACGACGAAATTGCGCACCTTGCCGATCTTATCCTTGGCGAATTCGGCGATCGGCATCTCGAGAACCGGAAAGGTTGTGTGGGCGCCGTTCAACGGCGACATCAGATAACGGCCGACCTCGGGGTACCGCAGGTTGTCGTCAGTCGGTTCTTTCGGGCCGTTGATCAGCTTCTCGCGATCCACGATCTGCAGGATCCCGCCCTCGTTCGTGCCGTAGCCGAAATAGACGCGGTTCGCCTGCGGCAAGGAGATCATGCCATGCAGCATCGTCGGCGTTGCGCCGCTGGCGCCGGGTTGCTGGCCGGGCAGGCCGAAATCCCGAATTTTCACAGGGTGTGCCGGATCGGACAGGTCGTAGATTTGTGTCATGCGCGCGACGCGCCAGCCGGGCTCACCGGAAACGAGATAGGCGATGCCGGTGTCGCATTCCCACCAGCTCTTATGCGTGCCCTTCAGCCCCTCGACGATGCGCGTGACGAGTTTTGGGTGCGCCGGATCGGCGGTGTTCCAGATCTCGTGCGCCTGATTGCCGAAGGGGCGCAGCAGATAAACCGCGCTCGGGTCGCCCTTGGCGAGGCTCTTGCCGTCGCAGACCCGCACCATCTGCGCGCCGCCGGCCTCGTAATTGCCTTGCTCGCCCGGGATATGGGCGAGGTATTTGGGATGCGCCGGGTCGGTCACATCGATGATCGAGGTGCCGTTGAACTCGGCCTGTCCCGTCAGCGCATTTATAGGCTGTTGGTTCTCCGGAATTCCGCCGTGATGGCCGATATAGGCAATCCAGCGGTCGCCTTGATGATGGATCCACGGCTGATAGGCACTGCGCCCTTGCAGATCGTTGTAGCCGACAAGGCGCATATTGCTGGCCTCGGGCTTGTCCTGAGCGAACGCCGTAGCGCTGACGATGGCGAGCGCCAGTGCCTCGAAGAAAGAGATAATGCGGATCACTGCATCCTCCCGAAACGCGCGGATTATCGACGAGGCTCGCAACCTGCGGACGACCCGCCGCGAGGCGCGCATTTTTGTACTGGCTGAACGGTTACTCGGCAGAGGGCCCGATCGAGGTTGCCGCGCCAGCCTCGGCTCCTGATATAGTGCGGTGGGAGGTCGGCGGCGGACAGGCCCCTCGCCAACCCGGTCAGGTCCGGAAGGAAGCAGCCGTAACGAGTTCCGGCCTGGGTCGTTTGTTCGGTCTCCCACCACATTCTTTCGCGCCGCAATGGCCGCAATGACGGATCCCGCGACAGGCTATCGCGTCCTCGCCCGCAAATACCGGCCGCAAACCTTTGCCGAGGTGATCGGGCAGGAGGCGATGGTCCGCACCCTGTCGAACGCGATCGCCGAGGGCCGCATCGCGCAGGCTTTCATCCTGACGGGCGTGCGCGGGGTCGGCAAGACCACGACGGCACGGATCATCGCCCGCGCGCTCAATTGCATCGGCGCCGACGGGACCGGTGCGCCGACGATATCGCCCTGCGGCGAATGCGTTCATTGCCGGTCCATCGCCGAGGACCGCCATATCGATGTCATCGAGATGGACGCCGCCTCGCGCACCGGTGTCGACGATATCCGTGACCTGACCGAGGGCGTGCGCTATCGCCCGGTCTCGGCGCGGTACAAGGTCTACATCATCGACGAAGTGCACATGCTGTCGAAGAACGCCTTCAACGCGCTGTTGAAGACGCTCGAGGAGCCGCCGCCGGACGTCAAATTCGTCTTCGCGACGACCGAGGTGCACAAAGTCCCCGTGACGGTGCTGTCGCGGTGCCAGCGCTTCTCGCTGCGCCGCGTGCCGATCGAGCAGCTGATCGCGCATTACCGCCAGATCGCCGCGGCCGAAGCGGTCGAGATCACGCCCCCAGCGCTCGCTTTGATTGCGCGCGCCGCCGACGGCTCGGTTCGCGACGGGTTGTCACTGCTCGACCAGGCGATCGCGCTGTCGGCCGGGCGGATCGAGGAAGCGGCCGTGCGCGAGATGCTCGGCATCGCTGACCGCGGCCTCGTCCTCGACCTGTTCGAGACCGTGCTGAAGGGCGACGCCAAGAGCGCGCTCGCGCAGATGCAAAGCCTCTACGAAGGCGGCGCCGATCCGCTGATGGTGCTGCAGGATCTGCTCGATCTGACGCATTTCGTGACGCGGCTGAACGCGCCTGGCAGATGCTGCTGAAGGGGATTGAGGAGGTGCAGACGGCGCTACTGCCCGGGCAGGCGGCCGAGATGGTGCTGATCCGTCTTGCCTATGTCGCCGACCTGCCGGTCCCGGCGGAGCTGGTGCGCGCCTTGACGAAAGGTGACAGCGCGCCCGCAGCCGCAGTGGCTGCTCCCTCTTCCGCATCGGGGGAGAGGGTTGTGGCGAGGGGACAAACAGCCGAGGCGGCACCCGTTACCTCACCTTCTCCCGCTTTTGGCGCGGGGCCCACCCTCGCCCGCAATGCGGGAGAGGGGCTTGCGCCGGTGTCGATCAGGGCAGCAGCGATGCCCGCGATTGCGGCGGCACCACTGGAAACGCAAGGATCGCCCGCGCCGGCGCTCGAATACGATCCCGCGCCGCAGAATTTCGCCGAGGTGATCGCGCTGTTCGACAAGAGGCGCGAGGCGCTGACCCGCTCGCATTTATGGTCGCATGTACATCTCGTGACGTTTGAGCCAGGGCGCATCGAATTGCGGCCTGAGGAGACCGCGCCGCGCGATCTTGCCAACCGGCTCGGGCAGTTGCTCAGCGAGTGGACCGGGATGCGCTGGGTCGTCGCTGTCTCGCAGGCGGAGGGCGCGCCGACACCGGCGGAGCAGGCGGCGCAGCACGAAAGCGCGGTCCGGAACGAGGTTGTGGCCCACCCGTTGGTTCGGGCGGTGTTGGACACCTTTCCCGGGGCGACAATCGCTGCGGTTCGCGAGCGGGCTGGGGTGATTGACGAGGCGGGAGCTGCGCCCGAGGCGAATGATGACGCGACAGCCGAGGCGTCCGATGCGGCCGACGAGGCGAGCGCAGGAGAGGACGACCTATGAAAAATATCGGCCAGCTGATGAAACAAGCCCAGCAGATGCAGCAGAAGATGGCCGAGATGCAGGCCGAGCTCGAAGCGGTCGAGATGACCGGCATCGCCGGCGGCGGCATGGTGCAGCTGACCTTGAACGGCAAGGGCGACATGAAGCGCCTGAAGATCGACAAAAGTGTCGTCGATCCTGGCGAGGCCGAGGTGCTGGAAGATCTTATCGTCGCCGCCTTTAACGATGCGCGCGCCAAGGTCAACGCTCATGCGGAAGCCGAAATGCAAAAGCTGACCGGCGGCCTGGCGCTTCCCGGAGGCATGAAACTACCGTCAAGCGGGGGAGGGTTGGGGTGGGGGCCATCCGGTCGGCTATGTCCGAACTCGACACTCTGATTCAGCTCCTGGCGAGATTGCCTGGGCTCGGGCCGCGCTCGGCGCGCCGCGCCGCGCTGTTCCTGATCAAGCGGCGTGAGCATGTCATGGAACCGCTGGCCGCGGCGATGAGCGCGGCGGCGATTGCGGTCCGCCCCTGCTCGCAATGCGGCAATCTCGACACCGCCGATCCCTGCGCGATCTGCCGCGATCCCGAGCGCGATGCGAGTGCAATCTGCGTCGTGGAGGACCTTGCCGATCTCTGGGCGTTGGAACGCACCAGCGCGTTTCGCGGCCGGTATCACGTGCTCGGCGGCACGCTATCGGCGCTCGATGGGGTGGGGCCGGACGAACTGAACATTGCGCGCCTGATCTCGCGCCTGGCGCCCGATACCGAGCTGATCCTGGCGCTCAACGCCACCGTGGATGGGCAGACGACGGCGCATTACATCGCCGACCGCGCCGCCGCGACCGGCGCCAAGATCTCGCGCCTCGCGCAAGGCGTGCCGATCGGCGGCGAGCTCGATTATCTCGACGAGGGCACTCTCACCGCGGCCCTGAAAGCCCGCCGGATTTTCTGAGCTGTTCTAAGCGGCGCGGCGGCTCTTGACGCGGGTAGTGGCGCCCCTCTCTTCCTCGAACAATTCGGCGAGGCGCTCCAGCATGACGCCGCCCAATTGCTCGGCGTCGACGATCGTCACGGCGCGGCGGTAATAGCGGGTCACGTCATGGCCGATGCCGATCGCGGTCAGCTCGACCGTCCCCTGGCGCTCGATCTCGCGGATGACCTCGCGCAAATGCTTTTCGAGATAATTGCCGGGGTTGACCGACAGCGTCGAATCGTCGACCGGCGCGCCGTCCGAGATGACCATCAGGATCTTGCGTTCTTCGGGCCGGCCCAAGAGGCGGTTGTGCGCCCAGGCGAGGGCCTCGCCGTCGATATTCTCCTTGAGGATGCCTTCGCGCAGCATCAGCCCAAGATTGCGCCGGGCGCGGCGCCAAGGCGCGTCCGCCGGCTTGTAGACGATGTGCCGCAGATCGTTCAGGCGGCCCGGATTGGGCGGCTTCCCGGCGGCGATCCAGCGCTCGCGCGCCTGGCCGCCCTTCCAGGCGCGGGTCGTAAAACCGAGGATCTCGACCTTGACGCCGCAGCGCTCCAGCGTGCGGGCGAGGATGTCGGCGCTCATCGCCGCAACTGTGATCGGGCGGCCGCGCATCGACCCTGAATTGTCGATCAACAGCGAGACCACCGTGTCGCGGAACTCCATCTCGAGTTCTTGCTTGTAGGACAGCGGCAGGACCGGATTGGTCACGACCCGAGAGAGCCGCGCCGCATCGAGGATGCCCTCTTCGAGGTCGAACTCCCAGGCTCGCGTTTGCTTCGCGAGCAGACGGCGTTGCAACCGGTTCGCGAGCCGGGCGATCACGCTCTGCAGATGCGAGAGTTGCTGATCCAGCAGATGCCGCAGCCGTCCGAGTTCATCGGAGTCGCATAATTTATCGGCGTCGATGACCTCGTCCGCCGCGACGCTGAACGCGCGATAAACCGCGTTTTCGTCCGGGCGGCCGCGCGGCTGGGTGCCGGGCCGGCCGGGCCGGCCGGGATCGTCGTCGCTGGCCCCGGGCATCATCTCGCCATCGGCTTCAGCCTCGCCGTCCTCCTCGGCGTCGGCATCGGCGCTGTCGGCCGGCGAGCCGTCCATCGAGGGCTGGGCCCCGGCCGAGGCGCTCTCGCCGTTATCGGCCTGGTTCTCGCTTTCGGATTCCTCGCCCTGTCCCTGGTTGTCGTCGGAGGACGACTCTTCGAGTTCGCCGAGATCGAGATCGAGATCCTGTATCAGCCGGCGGGTGGCGCGGGCATAGCCATCCTGGTCGGAGACCATGCGTTCAAGCTCGGAAATATCCTTGCCGATCTTCCCTTCAAGCCAGGGGCGCCACAGATCGACCACGCGCCGCGCCGAAGGCGGCGGCGGTTCGCGGGTCAACGCCTCGCGCGTCAGCAGGCGGACCGCTTCGGCCATCGTACTTTCGGTTCGCTCGGTGATCCGCTCGAAGCCCTGGCGGCGATACTGCTCGTCGAGCATCGCGCCCAGATTGGCGGCGACCCCGACCATCCGGCGCGAGCCTAGAGCCTCGACGCGCGCCTGTTCCAAGCCCTCGAAAACGGCGCGCGCCAGTGCGTTGCCGGGCACTCGTTTGCTGTGCAGAGCATCGTCATGATAGCGCAGCCGCAAGGCCAGGCTGTCCGCAGCGCCGCGCAACTGCGCCGCCTCGTCGGCCGGCAGGTCGCGCGCCGGGTTTGGCAGCTTCACGCGAGTGCCGGCGACCCCGGCGGGTTCCGGACCAAAGCCGACCGTCACATCGTCACGCTCGGCGATCGCCCGCAACGTAGAAGCGGTTGCACGCTTGAAGATCTCGGTCGGAGAGAAGGCTTGCGTCATGGCGTGCCCTTGGGGCCTGACCTCCTGGACCTACATCAGCGTGGCGTTGACGCCGGTCTCCGGCAATTCGGTGCCGAAGCAGCGCTGGTAGTACTCCGCCACGGTCGGCCGCTCCATCTCGTCGCATTTGTTGAGGAAGGTCAGCCGGAAAGCAAAGGCGAGATCGCCGAAGATCCGCGCGTTCTCCGCCCAGGTGATGACGGTGCGCGGCGACATGACGGTCGAGATATCGCCGTTGATGAAGCCGTTGCGGGTCAGATCGGCGAGCGCCACCATCGCGCTGATCCGCCGCTGTCCCTCTTCGTTGTTGTAGCTCGGCACCTTGGCAAGGACGATTTCCTGCTCGGCGTCGTGGGGCAGATAATTCAGCGTGGCGACGATGTTCCAGCGGTCCATCTGGCCCTGATTGATCTGCTGCGTGCCGTGATACAGGCCGGTTGTGTCGCCGAGCCCGACCGTGTTGGCGGTGGAGAACAGCCGGAAGGCCGGGTGCGGCCGGATGACGCGGTTCTGGTCCAGCAGCGTCAGCTTGCCCTCGACCTCCAGCACCCGCTGAATGACGAACATCACATCCGGCCGGCCGGCGTCATATTCGTCAAAGCATAGCGCCACCGGATGCTGGAGGGCCCAAGGCAACAGGCCCTCGCGGAACTCGGTGACCTGCTTGTTGTCGCGCAACACGATCGCGTCCTTGCCGACCAGATCGATGCGGCTGATATGGCTGTCGAGATTGACCCGAATGCAGGGCCAGTTCAGGCGGGAGGCGACCTGCTCGACATGGGTTGACTTGCCCGTGCCGTGATAGCCGCAGATCATGACGCGCCGGTTGAACGCGAACCCCGCGAGAATGGCTAAGGTCGTGTCCCTGTCGAACCGATAGGCGTCATCGATATCCGGAACGTGTTCGCTGGGCTTGCTGAACGCCGGAACCTCGAGATCGCTGTCGATCCCGAAGGTCTGGCGGACAGAAATCTTGATGTCTGGCTCTCCTGTCGGTGTCGCGGTCGTCGCGGCTTGTTGAGCGGTGGCCATAGCTGACGTGCTTCCTGGGTTAGGTGGGGAGGTTTGGTCGGCGGACCCTTTGGCCTCAGCTGAAGCAACTGGCCTTCAAGGTCGCATAAGCCTGGTTGATGATCTTCAATCTTTCCTCGGCGGCTTTGTCGCCGCCATGAGCATCGGGGTGGTGCATCTTGACGAGCACCTTATAGCGCGCCTTCAAACGCACCACGGTAAAGGGCGGTTCGAGATCGAACACGGCGAGCGCCTGTTCGCGGGCCGACGCGGCGCGCGCGGCAGCCTCGCCATTGTGGCCGTTTGCCCGGCCATTGCTCCGGTGCGCGCCATTCGAGTGCGCTTTCCCGCTGTAGAACCCGAATGGGTCACGCATCCGCTCGGCGTAACCCGGCGTGTGCCGTTCGCCGAGCTTCCAGCTCGGCCGCTGCCATACGGTGTCGTGACGGATCTCGGCTTCGATCTCGGAGTCGTTCATCCCGGCATAGTAGTTCCAGGCGCTGTTATAGGCGCGCACATGTTCGAGGCAGAACCAGTAGTAACGGTCGAGTTCGAGGCGCGATTTCGGTGCGCGAAACTCGCCCCCGCCCGGGCAGCCCGGGTGCTCGCAGGCGCGCACCGGCGGTTCTGGCTCGGCCGCGAAGACGGGATCGGTCGGTTGACGCCGCATCAGGCTCAGTATGGGTGCCGGGCCGAGGCGTGACAAGGATTCGCGGTGCCGCAACAGCCTCGCTCCGGTCCCTCGCAGACCAGGGTTGCAGCACGTGCTTGGAGCCGGCGGGTTGTTCGAGGAGGGCACCGGCAACCGCGTCGCAAATCCCGTGCCGCCCGGACCATGCTGCCAAGCCCATGCGGCGCCGCAAACGAAAACCGCCCGCCCGCGGTTTCCCGCGGACGGGCGGCTTGTTGCAGCCGAAGCTGATGGGCTGGCTTAGAAGTCCATCCCGCCCATGCCGCCGCCCGGCGGCATCGCCGGCATCGCCGACTTCGGTTCGGGCTTCTCGGCTATCATCGCCTCGGTCGTGATCAGGAGACCGGCGACCGACGCCGCGTCCTGCAGCGCGTGCCGCACGACTTTCGTCGGATCGATGATGCCGGCCTGGACGAGGTCGGTGAACTCGCCCTTTTGGGCATCGTAGCCGTAGTTGACGTCCTTGCTGTCCAGGAGCTTGCCGACGATGATCGAGCCGTCGGTGCCGGAGTTCTCGGCAATCTGCCGAGCCGGCCACTGGAGGGCCTTGCGGACGATGTCGATACCGACCTTCTGGTCCGGATTGGCCGGGGTCAGCTTGTCGAGCGCCCTGATCGCATAGAGCAGCGCGACTCCGCCGCCCGGGACGATGCCTTCCTCGACCGCCGCGCGGGTCGCATGCATCGCATCGTCGACGCGGTCCTTGCGCTCCTTGACCTCGACCTCGGTCGAACCGCCGACCCGGATCACCGCAACCCCGCCGGCGAGCTTCGCCAGCCGTTCCTGCAGCTTTTCGCGGTCATAGTCGGAGGTGGTTTCCTCGACCTGCTGCCGGATCTGGGTGCAGCGGCCCTCGATGTCGGCCTTCTTGCCGCCGCCGTCGATGATCGTCGTGTTCTCCTTCTCGACGCGGACCTTCTTGGCCTGGCCGAGCATGTCGAGCGTGACGTTCTCGAGCTTGATGCCGAGATCCTCGCTGATGACCTGACCACCCGTCAGGATCGCGATGTCTTCGAGCATCGCTTTGCGGCGATCACCAAAGCCAGGCGCCTTGACCGCGGCCACCTTGAGGCCGCCGCGCAGCTTGTTGACGACGAGCGTGGCAAGCGCCTCGCCCTCGACATCCTCCGCCACGATCAGCAGCGGCCGGCCGCTCTGCACGACCGACTCGAGCACCGGCAGCATCGCCTGCAGCCCCGAGAGCTTCTTCTCGTGGATCAGGATGTACGGGTTCTCGAGCTCGGCCAGCATCTTCTCGGCGTTGGTAACGAAATACGGCGAGAGATAGCCGCGGTCGAACTGCATGCCTTCGACGACGTCGAGCTCGGTTTCGAGGCTCTTGGCCTCCTCGACCGTGATGACGCCCTCATTGCCGACCTTCTGCATCGCGCGGGCGATCATCTCGCCGATGTCGCGCTCGCCATTGGCCGAGATCGTACCGACCTGGGCGATCTCCTCGTTGGTCGCGATCTTTTTCGAGCGCGACTTGACGTCGGCGACGACGGCCTCGACGGCGAGGTCGATGCCGCGCTTCAGGTCCATCGGGTTGAGGCCGGCGGCCACCGCCTTGTGGCCCTCGCGCACGATCGCCTGCGCCAGCACGGTCGCGGTGGTGGTGCCGTCGCCGGCCTGGTCGCTGGTCTTTGAGGCGACCTCCTTGACCATCTGCGCGCCCATGTTTTCGAACTTGTCGGCGAGCTCGATCTCCTTGGCGACGGTGACGCCATCCTTGGTGATGCGCGGTGCGCCAAACGACTTATCGAGGACGACGTTGCGGCCCTTCGGACCCAGCGTCACCTTGACCGCATTGGCGAGAATGTCGACGCCGCGCAGCATCCGCTCGCGGGCATCGCTGTGAAACTTGACTTCTTTGGCAGCC
>VAZF01000056.1 GCA_005888425.1 Alphaproteobacteria bacterium | reverse complement strand
GCGGCCGGAGAACATGCGACTGTCGCCGGCGCGGCCAGCAGGGTTTGCGCTGGCCGCGACAATCGTTTCGGTAGGCTATCAGGGCGGCCAGTCGACCGTGCATCTCTCGACGACATCCGGGCGCTCCTTGCGCACGCATCTGCCGAGCGCGGCGGCGCTCGGTCTCGCGCGCAGCGCCGCGGTGTGGGTGAGCTGGTCGCCATCGGATGCGGTGGTGCTGACGGAATGACCGGCATCGGTGCGGGGCTGCGGCGGTTCCTTATCGGGCTGCCGTTTATCTGGCTCATGGTGTTCTTTCTGCTGCCTTTGGCCATCGTCGCTGCGATTAGCTTTGCCGAGAGCGCGGATTCGATCCCGCCATTCAAGCTGATCTGGACAATGGCGAATTATCGCGCGCTGTGCTCGGGCTGCCTCGGGGCTTATACAAACTCGCTTGCTCTCGCGGCGCTCGCAACCGCGCTGTGTCTCCTTGTCGGATATGCCATCGCGTTTGCCATTGCGCGCACCCCCGGCGTGTGGCGGCAGCTCCTCCTGTTCCTCGTCATGCTGCCGTTCTGGACGAGCTTTCTGATCCGCGTTTATGCCTGGATCGCGATCCTGCAGCCGAGCGGCCTTATCAACCGCCTGCTGCTCGCGAGCGGAGTGATCGAGGCGCCATTGCCGCTCCTGTACAACGGTTTCTCGGTGACGTTGGGCCTCGTCTATTCGTACCTGCCGTTCATGATCCTGCCGCTCTATGGCAGCCTGTCGCGTCTCGACGAGAGCCTCGTCGAGGCGGCCGCCGATCTGGGCGCGCGCCCGCGCCGCGTATTTCTCGACGTGATCCTGCCTTTGTCACTACCGGGTATCGCCGCCGGCTGTCTGCTGGTCTTCATTCCGGCGGTCGGCGAGTTCGTCATTCCCGATCTGCTGGGCGGCCCAGGGACGCTGATGGTCGGTAAGATGCTGTGGCAGGAATTCTTCGACAATGTCGATTGGCCAGCGGCGGCAGCCGTCGCGATGGCGTTGGTGGCGCTGTTGACGGTGCCGCTCCTTCTCGCGCAGCGCTTTCTCGAACGCGAGGGCGCGGCGTGATCGCGCGTCGGCGCGTCAGCATGCTTCGCCTCGGCGCTCTCCTTTTCGGGTTCGCGTTTTTGTACCTGCCAATCGCGCTGCTCGTCGTTTATTCCTTCAACGGCTCGCGGCTCGTGACCGTATGGGGCGGGTTTTCGGCCCGTTGGTACGGCGCGCTCGTCGAGAACGAGAAATACCGCGACGCGGCGCTCACCAGCCTCGAAATCGCGGTCATGGCAGCGACGATCGCGCTCGTTCTCGGCACCTGCGCCGGTTTTGCGATGAACCGCTTTGGCCGGTTTCGCGGCCGACTCGTCTTCGGCTTTATGCTGATGGCGCCGCTCGTCGTGCCGGAAGTAATCCTCGGCCTCTCCTTGCTGCTGCTGTTCGTCGCGGCACAGAACTGGATCGGGTGGCCGGCGAGCCGCGGCATCGTCACGGTGACAATCGCGCATGCGACGTTCGCCGCGTGCTTTGTCGCGGTGCTGGCGCGTGCGCAGCTGACCTTGTTCGACCGGGTGCTCGAAGAAGCCGCGCTCGACCTCGGCGCGCGGCCGCTCGCCGTCTTGTGGCGGATCACCCTGCCCGGCATCAGCCCGGCGCTCGTCTCGGGATGGCTGCTCGCCTTTACGCTGTCGCTCGACGATCTGGTCGTAGCGAGCTTTGTCTCCGGCCCATCGGCGACGACCTTGCCGATGGCCGTCTATTCAAGCGTACGGATCGGCGTGACCCCGGAGGTCAATGCGCTCGCGACGGTGTTTCTCGGCATCGTCTTCGTCATGGTGGCGCTCGCCGGCTGGCTCATGGCACGGCAAGAGCGGCGCCGGCTCGCGACTGTACCGTGACGAACTAGACGCCGTGCAGCTCGAGAAATTCGCGCCAGTCGGCACTCATCCCGCCGGCATCGGCGCCGCTCAATAGGTTCAACAGCTCCTGGTCAATGTCGAGAGCGGTGCCGCAGGGAAGCGCGACGGCCGGGACCTCCTCTGCCTTGCCGAGCCGCCGCCGCAGCGCGCGATTGAGCGGGCCGACGGGTGTCCGCGTCGTCTCGGTCGGGCGCACATCGCCAGCGGCGCACAAGACGAGCATATTGGCGATCAGATCACGCGCGGTGGCAAAGCCGCTGGGAATATCGGCCACGCGACGGACACCGGACATCAGCGACGCGATGATCGCGCGCGCCGCCGGATTGTCGTAGCGCACCCGCCCGGCTGGGGTCGGCATCTCGTAGGTGATCGCCGCCGGCGGACGCACCAGCGCGAGACCCGAGGACATGAGTCGCTCCCGCTGCTTCGACGCGGTCAGCGGCGAGGCATCACGGGCGAACACGTCGCAGCGGAAGCGCTGGTCGATGCAGAAATCGCGCACCATCTCGCGTCGGTCCGGATCAGCGATGCCGGCGACCAGCCCGCGCGCGCGGCGGCCGAGCACCCAGCCGTCGAAATTCTCGACGAGCAACGCCGAGCCAACCGGCACGAGGCCGATCTCCTTGAGGTCACGGCGCAGCTCCGTGACATAGAGCGGCTGCCAGCCGGCATGCATGAATTCGTGGACGAGATAGCCCGGCCGGTAATCGCCGGGGCGCCGGCGCAACTCATTAGCCACGAAACTCGCGGCAAGGCTCGGTGCGCCGGCTTCGGCGAGCCGGCCGACCAGCGCGGCGGCGGCCGCAAACCGTGCCGCGCTGTTACCCGGCAAATCCGCCACCAGCTCGCGCACCAGATGCTGAAACGGCAGGTCGCCGGTCCAGCCCGGCAGCGCGTTGTAGCTGACGTAAACGAGGCCGCCCGATTTCAGGTGACCGTCGATGAACCGGCGCAGTTCCGCGCGCACCGGGCGGTCGACCCAGCTGTAAACGCCATGCGCGACGATGTAGTCGAAGCGCGGTAAGGGCAGCAAGCGCGCGGCGGCAAAATCGGTGGCATGAAAATGCGCGTTTGGCGCATCCGCCTCGCCGGCGAGGCGGGCCGCATGCTCGATATGCGCCGGCATCGCGTCGATGCCATGAAACGTTCCGGTCGGATGCGTCGCGGCGAGGATTGCCGCCGTCACGCCTTGACCGCAGCCGAGATCGCACCACGCAAAACCCGTGTTGCGGGCCGGCGGCGAGACCCCGCCGAGGACCGCGACGAGATCGAGCCAGGCCGGCGCCAGCATCGGCTTGAAGCCGTAGACATAGGGCACGTCGGTGACATAGCCGGCCAATTCGCTGCTGCCGGCGGACGGCATCACCGAGCCTTCGGTCTCGCGCTCGCCCGGCGAGGCTTGCGTTTTTCGATCAGCCGGATGCGACCATCCTTGCCGGTCTTGATCAGCTCGTCAGGACTGACGGGCCGCAATGCTTCCTTGGGCTTGCTACGCGCCACGGCTTATCGGGCCGGCCAGACCGGTTCGTTGTGGCCGAGCGGCACCGAGGGCCGCGCCCAATGGGGCGGTGTCTCGGACAGTTGTACGGTCGGCTTCAGATGGCGCAGCGTGCCGGCCGGCGCCTGGCTTTCGATCGACCAGCGTGCCAACTCATCCGCTGTGAATTCGGGCGCCACGTCCTTCAGCTCGGCTTCCGGCACCTCGCCGCGGCCGACCAGCCAGCCTCCGGTCTGCGCGAGGGAGATGCGCACGAGCCAGCCGCCCCCCTCGCGGGCGCGGCGGGCGAGCGCCACCATCGCGCCGAACGCCATCAGGTACCCCGTCAGGTAATCGATTGCCGACACGGGATAGAATTGCGGACCCGGCTCGGCCCCCGGGAACACCTGACCCTGGCGCGTGGTAATGCCGCTGACATTCTGCACGACCGTGTCGAAGCCGCGGCGCGACGCCCATGGCCCCACATGGCTGAACGCGCAGAGCGAGACATAGACAATGCCGGGGCGCAGCGCCGCCAATTGCTGTGGCGCGAGGCCGCGACCGGCAAGCGTGCCCGGCCGATAGCCTTGGCTAAAGACATCGCCCTCGCGGACCAACCCCTTCAGGGTTTCGAGATCCTGCGTTTGGCGCAGATCGAGCCGCGCCGAGAGCTTGCCGTGCCCGGTGTCGTATTCCTGGTCGTCGCGCGCGGCGATGTGCGGTGCGGTGATCTTCAAGACATCGGCGCCATGCTCAGCCAAGGTGCGGGCGCAGGTCGGACCGGCCAGGACTCGGGTCAGGTCGAGAACCCGGATCCCCGAAAGAGGCCGGTCGCCTTCCGGGAGTTTTTGCGGCGGAGCATCGCCGATCTTCACGATTTCCAAGAGCGGCAACGAAGCGATCGCGGCAGCCTGCGGGTGCTGCGCCCACTCGGCCATGCTGCGGACCATGCCGCCGGCGCCTCCCGCGGCGATGATGGCCTCTTCGAGTTCTAGCGCGTCCCACCCGGCAACCGCCTTACGCACCGACGCCTTGCTTTCCTCGCAGCCGAGGACTTTGAGCGCGGCGGCGCGATGGTTCGGGAAATTGGCGTGGACATAACTCCATCGGCCGCTCTTGGCCGGGTACATGCCCATCACCTCGTTGCGTTCGCCGCGCATCTTGACGCCATTCACTTGCAGGTAATTGCCGCTGCGCAGCGAGGCGGTGGCGTGGCGCAGATCAACCCCAACCTCCTGCCGCCGCCCGGTGCGCAACTCCCACAAATCTGCCGCCGCAAGCCCCGTGGCCGCTACTGCCGCGGCACTGGTCTCCCCGATGCGGAATGGCGTCGGCAGGACGGGGTCGCTGCCACCGGTGATCTCGACCGTGCGGGCGCGCTCCTCGGATAGGCCGGCGACCGGCAGGATTGTGCGCAGAGCGTCGTGGGCAGCCATGCTGGGTTCTCCCGCTTTGCGGAGCCCGCATCGGCGCCGCGATGCCGAATGATGCCGTGGAACCCGGCGCGAGGAAATGGCGATCAGCCGTCTCCTATACCCTGCCTATGCATCTACCTTGCCTATGCATCTACCTTGCCTATGCATCGCGGCGGCATGCCGCGGCGTACCTCGATTTTTCCGCTGCAGGGCGGCTCCGAGGGATGTTAGATATAGCTCTTGTCTATAATAGACGTTCCGTACAGGTCGGCTCGCTTCGAGAGATCCCCCTCATGAGAAAAGCCGCGATCCCCCTAACGCTTGCCCTTGCCTTGGGAGCAGCGGTACTGCCGCGTTTGCTCGGGACTGTCGCGCCGAGCGCTGAGGCGCAAGCGCCGCCGGCCTCCGCGCCCCCATCGGCTCCCGGGGTGCCGGTTACTGCCGACACCGTTGCAACGGCCGATGTGCCGGTCTTTCTGCAAGCGATCGGGACGGCGCAGGCCTACAACATGGTTACCATCAAGAGCCGAGTAGACGGCCAGATCGTCAAGATCGCCTTCGCCGAGGGGCAGGACGCCAAGGCCGGCGACCCGCTGATCCAGATCGACCCTCGGCCGTTCCAGGCGGTCCTCGATCAGGCAGTGGCGACGAAGCAGAAAGATGAGGCGCAGCTCGCCAGCGCGCAGGCGGATCTCGTACGCTGGGCCGAGCTCGTACCACAGGGCGTCAAGTCCCGTCAGACCTATGATCAGCAGAAGGCGCTGGTGCAGCAATTGCAGGCGGCGCTCAAGGCAGACGAGGCGCAAATCGAGGCGGCCCGGCTCAACCTCGGCTACGCCGATATCCGTGCACCGATCAGTGGCAGGCTCGGCATCCGGATGGTTGATATCGGCAACATGGTGCGCGCCACCGACGCCGCCGGACTCGTCACCATCTCGCAGCTGAAGCCGATGTTCGTCAGCTTCACGGTGCCGCAGGAGAACCTGCACAAGATCCACCAGAAGAAGGGCGAGACCGGCGAGCTCGCGGTCATCGCTTTGGGCGCTGACAATAAGACCGAGCTCGCACGCGGCAAGCTCTCGGTCATCGACAATGCGATCGACCAGCCGACCGGGACGATCCGCATCAAGGCGACCTTCGCCAATGACGACGAGCGCCTGTGGCCCGGCGAGTTCGTCAATGTGCGGCTGATCCTATCCGTGCGCAAAGGCGCACCGACTGTGCCGGCACAGACCGTGCAGGACGGCCCGACCGGCTCCTATGCCTATGTCATCAAGGAAGACAACACGGTCGAGCGGCGGGCCGTCGAAGTCGCAGCGGTTCAGGATGGTCTGGCGATTATCGGCAAGGGCCTATCGCCCGGTGAACGGATTGTTGTCGATGGTCAATACCGGCTGACGAACGGCGCGCGGGTCAAGGTGGAGGCGAAAGCACCAGGAGCCGCCGGATGAGCGGGAAAAAATACAGCATCAGGACGCGGCAGACGGGCTTGCGAGGAAACCGCCGATGAGCATTTCCGAACCTTTTATCCGGCGGCCGATCGGTACCTCGCTGCTGATGCTCGGCGTCCTGGTGTTCGGCATCGGCGCGTACAACCTCTTACCGGTCGCCGCGTTGCCGAAGGTCGATTTCCCGACAATCGCCGTGCAGGTCAATTATCCCGGAGCGAGCCCGGATACGATGGCCTCGGCGGTAGCGACGCCGCTCGAACAGCAATTCGCCGCGCTGCCCGGCCTCGCCGAGATGACCTCGATGAGCGGGGTCGGTGCGACCCTGATCACGCTGCAATTCGATCTCGAGCGCAACATCGACGGCGCGGCGCAGGACGTGCAGCAGGCGATCAATGCCGCCACCGGCCTGTTGCCGAAGGATCTGCCCAACCCGCCGACCTACCGCAAGACCAACCCGGCCGATCGACCGGTATTGATCTACGCAATCCATTCCGACGCGTTGCCGGTCTACCGCATCGACGATTACGCCTACACGATCCTGGCGCAGAAGTTGGCGACTGTGACCGGCGTCTCCGAATCGCGAATCTTCGGGCAAAAGCAGTACGCCGTGCATGTTCAGGTCAACCCCGGCGCTCTGGCGGCGCGCGGCATCGGCCTGGAAGATGTGCGCACTGCGCTGACGACGGCCACGGTCAACCGGCCGAAGGGCGTCCTCGAGGGCGCGCATCGGGCGGTCACGCTCGACACCAACGACCAGTTGTTCAACGCCGATGGCTTCCGCAAGGTCATCGTCGCCTGGCGCAACGGCGCGCCGGTGCGGCTCGCGGACGTCGCCGACGTCAAGGATTCGGTGCAGAATTTGCGCTCCGACGCCTGGTTCGAGGGCAAGCAGGCCGAGGGCCTGGCGATCCAGCGCGAGGCCGGCGCCAACACGATTCAGGTGGTCGATACGGTCAAGAACCTGCTGCCGAAATTGCAGGAGTCGATCCCGCCGAGCCTGCATGTCGACCTGATCTCGGATCGTTCTGTGGTGATCCGCGCCGCCGTCCACGACGTGCAGTTCACGATGATGCTGACGATCGGCCTCGTCATCCTCGTCATCTTCGTCTTCCTGCGCACCTTGTGGGCCACGGTGATCCCGAGCGTCGCGGTGCCGCTGTC
>VAZF01000055.1 GCA_005888425.1 Alphaproteobacteria bacterium | reverse complement strand
CGCAGCACGTCCGCGGGGCGTCGGCTGGACAGCCACCTCGCCCTTCCCATCGTTCGCGAGCTCAGTCGTCAGCCGCTTTGTCACGCCGCTTGAACAGGCGCGGGTGGCGGAGCGCCATTTCCGCCATCATCGCGTGGTAGTGGGGAGAGACGGTGCGGTTGCGCGAATCGTCGTGCACCCGGTATTCGGACAAGAGCTCCGGCACAAAGACGCCCTCGTAGCCGAGCTCAGCAAGGCGGCACCAGAGGTCGTAATCCTCCCAGCTGACATCCTCCGCCAGGACCGCGTAGCCGCCGGTTTCGAGCAGCCGCTCGCGGCGGATCAGCGCCATTGCATCGATGTAATTACCGAGCGCCAGCTGGGCCGGTTGCCAGACATCGGCGATACCGATGCCATCCTCCTCGCCGAAGAGGCGCAATTGCGAATAGGCGAAGGCGGCGCGGGAGTGCTGCAGCGCCTCCATGAGTCGGGACAGGGCAGGCGGCCTGAGGCGATTGTCCGCGTCAAGCATGAAGAGGTAGGGCTCGCGGCTCCAGGCGATGCCTGAATTGCGCGCCATCGACGGGCCCTGATTGCGGTCGTGGCGAATGACGCGCGCCTCGATGAACCGCGCTTGTTGCTGTTCGAGAAAGCCGGCCGCGGTCTGCGCGCCATCATCGCCCGAACAATCGTCGACGACGATGATCGATAGAGGCTGGAAATTCTGCTTCACGATCGAGGCGAGCGCCTCGCCAATCGTATGCGCATAATTATAGAGCGGCACAACCACGACGATCTCGGCCGCCCCCTCTTGCCTGCTTTCGTAAACGATGTGACTCAGCCCGGCGATGTCGAAGGCTCGGAGCGGCGCGCTCATTGCCGCTGCCCCGACCGGTCGGAGCGGCCGGCGCCCTCTGTGGCTCGGCGCGTTCCCGTAGCCGCGGCGCTTTCGGCGCCGTGCGGGTAGAAGATCGAGGGGTGGCGCAGCGCCAATTCGGCGTTCAGAGCGAGAATATTCGGTATGCTCCGGGTCCTGACCATCGAGGCGGCATGTACCCGGTATTCGCAAATGAGCTCCGGGACGAATACCCCCTCCAGGCCCAGTTCAGCAAAGCGGCACCACAGATCGTAATCTTCGAGGCCGTGATCGTCGGCGAGGACGGCATAGCCGCCGGCCGCAAGCAGCGCGTCGCGCCGGATCAGCGCCATCGCATCGATATAATTGTTGATTGCGAGCCGTTCGGGTTCCCAGACATCGGCGATGCCGATCGCGTCTTCATCGCCGAACCAGAACAGCTGCGAATAGGCAAACGCCGCGCCGGAGCAGTGCAGCGCCTCCAGTAGCCGTGACAGTGCCGGCGGCCGCAGACGGTTGTCGGCGTCGAGCATGAAGAGATAGGGCTCGCTGCTCCAGGCGATGCCGGAATTGCGCGCCATCGAAAGGCCTTGGTTGCGGTGATGACGTAGGACCCGCGCTGTGGCGAACCGCGCCCGGCGCCGTTCGAGAAATCGTATCGCGTGCTCGCCGCCATTATCAGCCGAGGCGTCATCGACAACGACAACCGAAAATTCTGGAAGGTCCTGCCGAACGAGTGACTCTAGGGCTTCGAGAACGGTGCCGGCGTAATTATACAAGGGGACGATGACGGCGACCTCCGCCGCCATACCGTCATTATGGCTGTCGTAAACGATCTCCCCGAGGCTCGCCACATCGTAGAGCCGCATCGGCTGCATGCTGGCCGGTCCTAGATCCGCAATTCCGCAGCGAAGGCGTCGAGCACCGGCATCAGCGCGACATGCATCGAACCGACCGAGCGCGCCCGTTCGTAGGCCGCGATGCGCGTCCGGTCCAGCTTGCCCCGCCCTTCCTCCGTGTCGAGCAGCCAGCGCATCAGCTCGCCGATATGCCGTAAATTCTCTTCGAGATAATGGACACCCGCCCCGAAGATCGGGCTCGATAGGCCGGGATCGGAAACGACGCAGGCGCCTTGCCAAAACCCGTCCATGACGATGCGCGGCTATTCGAAATAGCCGATCCAGTCGCGGTGAACATTGAGCACGATCTTTGCCCGCTGCGCCAATACCCAGCTTTGTTCGGCCGCGGCGACGCTCTGCTCGGTGATCGGCTCTGAGGAGGAACGGTACACGCATACAAAACGATGACGGTCCGTTAGCTCCTGCAAACGCAGAAGCGCCTTATCGCGCCGCGGCGCCCGCGTGCCGATGAACAGGATATCGATCGGCCGCTCGTCGAGCCGGTTGCGGGCCTGCCAGTCGTAGGGTCGGCGCGCGAAGGCGTAGCCCTTCGCCAGCGGAATGTCCGATATATCCAGGCGCGGCTGGGCGTAGCGCGCCGATGGCAAATGGCCCGGCATGAAATGCACGACATTGCAGCCGGCGCGGCGCAGGAT
This sequence comes from Alphaproteobacteria bacterium, assembly GCA_005888425.1. GTDB lineage: Bacteria > Pseudomonadota > Alphaproteobacteria > ATCC43930 > CGMCC-115725 > DATARH01. The sequence goes on along the minus strand of VAZF01000055.1, from coordinate 4,600 downwards.
CATCGCGCTCTGCAGGTTGATATCGAGCACGAGCGGCGCTTCGAGCAACAGCGGGAAGGCGCGGCAGAACCATTGCGTCTGAGGCTGCTCGACATTGTAGAGAACCGACCCCGGAGCGGCAGCAATCTCTGTCCAGTTCCTGCCCTTGCCCAGCCAGAAAAACTCATGCGGCGCGACAAAGATCCGCAGATCGAACCGCTCATCGCGGTTGGCATTCTCGTCGCGTTGCACCGCATCGATGCCCTCGGCCTGGAGTCCCCAGGCCAAGAGATCGGCGATCTCGCGCATAAAGAAATTGCCGAGCGAGCTGCAAAAGACGCCAATCTTGACGCCGCGACGCCGCAGCGGCGCCGCGCACTCGGCCACATCTCCGTCGGCCGCCGCGCCTTCGGCGAGCCGCGTCAGGCAGTGCCGCTCGGCCCGTATCGCGTCATCCATCTGCGCCAACAGGCGCGCCACGACCAGCGGGCTGGTAAAGGCGCGCCGCTCCTCCAGCCCGTGCCGCAGAAAATGCCGCCAGGCTTCCGCCGAGTGGCGCGGGATGTCGGGATGTAGCTCCAAATAGACATCGGGATCGAACAAGCCGCTGGCACGCACCCGCTGTTCGAGGCTCGTGGTCGCGGCGCTCGCACCGAGCGCGCGCTTGGCTTCCACGTGGAGCCTGGCTGTTTCGAATGACGCGGCATGCTCGCGCTGCCGGACGGCCGCGAGCCGTTGACTGAGCGATGCGATCTCGCTCTCGAGGAAGCCTACGCTGTCGCCGTCGTTTGTCGCTTTTATGATGCCCCCCTCTCCATCCTCGTCGGTTCATCGCGACGGCGCTGCTCCGGCAGCCGGGTGTGCTCCACAAATCGCATTCCGGAATCCTCACAGATCAGTCCGAACATGCGCTCCACCGCGTGTCCAAGCCCGCCATCCAAGGTCATGGGTTCCGGTTCAAAATCGGACAGTGTGAGCTTGAGGTCAGCTAGGGTCCGCAGCAGAAGCGGTCTGATCCAAAAAATCGAGCCGCCGGGGAAGCGGCGATGTTTGACTTCGGACGAAATGCCGATCCGCGGCAGCAATTGTGCAAGGCGCGCCTCATTTGACCGCCATTGTTCGGGCCCGCCGTAGATCTGTCCTTCTGTGACGACCATCCCGAGCGCAGGATCGGCGTCGAACGCCGCAACAATCCGCTCGACCAGCGCCGAACTGCCCAGCACGCCGGCGATCAACGTTCGGCGCCACGCATCGCCATCCGCGCGATGCGGGCTTCGTTTTGTATGAAGCTTACAGACGAGATCGTATTTGAAGAGCACGCCAGTTTCTAAAAAGACAAGGAACGCCCCAATATCCCGGCCGCGATCTTGGAAATCGAACACATAGGCATGCGGGAATGCCTCCAAGACGGTTTCCCGCATTTGTGACGACGCGCCCTTGACCAAGCTGACAAACAGATCGAAGGGCAGCGAGATATGCTCGATCGCTTCCCGCATCTCGTCCCAAAGCTCGGCATAAAACAGGTGAAGCACGACCGCAATGCGGCCGCGGGGTTGCAAGCCGTTAAGCTCCGACAGATCGGGAGGCTCGAGAGGTTGTCCAAGCGCCGCATCGGCTCGTGCCGGAGGCGGCGCGCTGACGAACTCGGCCGCAGTCAATAAGTGTCGCAATTCGCCAACGCGGGTTTCGGACCATCCGAGGTCGCGCAATCCCTCGCAGGTATGCGGTAATCCGGGATCGAGGGCGAAAGCACGGAGATAAGCTGGCTCCGCTTCCTCTTGCTTGCCTTGCAGCTTTAGTACGTGACCGAGCTGCAGATGCGAGTCGGCCGCGGTTGGATCCCTTGCAATGGCGGCGCGATAGGCTCTCTCGGCTTCGGCCAGATTGCCGGATTCCTTCAGCGCATGCCCGAACTGCACCCAGATCGGCGGATTGTCGGGATTACGGTCGAGCGCCCGCCGGTAGAGGTCGGCGGCGATGTCCCATTGCAGCGCCTCGCGCGCACGATCGGCGCGACTGATCAAGCTGCCTCTTGCGCGTTTCAAGCTGCGCCGAACTGCAGGGTTTACTGTTGTGGCAGCCAACGAAGCTTGGTTGAATTCCCTCGCTTCGGCCGTTGCTCCGTCTTGGCCCGCGGCGAGATTGTCACCTTTCAGCTGGCCGAGCTCACGCGCGGCATCGGCAAGCGAGGCATCGAGCACCAGAGCGCATCGATACGCCAGACGCGCTTCCACCATCTTCCCCTGGAGCTTCAGCACATGCCCAAGTTGGAGGTACGCCTCGGGGTCGTCCGGCTGATAGGCGATCGCATTGCGATAGGCTGTTTCCGCGGAGGCGCGATGACCGCCCTCCTTCAGCGCATGACCGTATTGTATCCAGATCGGCGGGTTGCGCGGCTTACGGTCGAGCGCGATGCGATAAAGGCCGGCGGCGGCTTCCCATTGTCCCGCCTCGCGGGCGCGGTCGGCGCGGCTGATGACCGACGGCTCGCGGCGGTTATCGCGATGGAACAGCGGCATCGGGTCCTACTCGACTAAACTCAGGCTCATCAGGGTAGAGCGGCGAGGTGGTTCGGATCTCATTGCCGGCGTATGACGCCGAACAGCCGCTGGATTGTATGTCGCCAGCCGAGCCGCGGCTCTCGATACGCGTAGCCGCCATTGCTTACCGCCAATGCGTGAAGGGCCGCTCGCCCGACCTGCCGGGAGTCGGCCAGCTCGGTCTTGATCCCCGCTATCTCGCCGCTTAGAGCAACCACCTTGACCTCGGCATCGCTTGCTCTCCGCTCCACGCTCTCCAGTGCAGCGGCGCTTTGCTCCGCTTCCCTGGCCCCACGCTCTGCGGCCTGTTCCGCTTCGGTCGCCCGCCGCTGCGCGAGCACCAAGGCGGCGGCGTCCTGCGCCGCCGTTTCGGAGGAACGCCGAGCGGCTTCGAATGCGGCGACGATCTCGCGGCGCATGGCCGCCTCCCCGGCGCTCCGCTCCTCGGCCTCTCTCTCGAACTGCGTCACGGCCTCATGCAATCCGGCGAGTTGATTGCGAATGCGCTGCAGCTCCTCCTCGCGCAGTCCAGCGAATTGATCGCCAATGCGCTGCAGTTCCTCCTCACGCAATGACGCCGCCGCGGCTACCTCCTGCAAGCGTCCTATGTCGGCGCGCAGGAATTCGATGGTCGCTTCCCGGTCGCGCGCCCAGCTTTCGGCCTTAGCAAGCGCGTCGCGCTCCGCGGCGCCGTCCCGCTCCAGTACCGCAATTCGGGCTTCGCGCTCCCGGAGCGCCGTTCTGGCTTCCGCCAGCTCGTGTGAGGCCGTCGAGAGCAGCCCGAGCTGGGCGTAGATCTGCGCGATCGCCACCTTGTCCGGCGCGGTGCTGTCGAACAGCGGCCGCAGGGGCGCCGCCACCAGGCGTCCGACCTGAACCACGCCGAGCCCGTAGCCGTGCGCGAATTCGAAGCAGCGGTATCGCGCCTGCAGGTCGGCCCAGAATTGCCAGACTCCAAAGCCCCGCTCGCGCACATCGATGTCGTGAAGCAGCACGACGGCGCGGTCGGAGAGTTTCGGCAACCAGGACTCGAAGTCGTGCGCGACATCCTCGTAGCGGTGGCGGCCATCGATATGTAGAAGGTCCACCGTGCCGTCGCCGAAATGCGCCAGCGCTTCATCAAAGGTCGAGCGGATCAACCGGGAGAAGCCGGAGTACCGGCGCTCGTGAAGCTCGTTGAGTTTCGCGAAGACCTCTTCGCCGTAAAAGCCGGCGTGCTCGTCCCCTCTCCAGGTGTCGACGGCGTAGCACTTGGTCGTCGCACCCAGACGCTGCACAGCCTGACAGAACGCCAGATAGGAAAACCCGTTATGGGCTCCGAGCTCGACAAAAATGCCCGGCCGCAAGGCCTCCGTCAGCCAGAACGCAAATGGCGCGTGCTGATGCCAGGCCGAGGGGACGATGTCGTCGGGCTGCCAGAACGAGGCCGGCGAGAGGCAATGCTGAACGGCCGAAGCGCCGCGCGCCGCGCGAGCGTCATTTCCAGGCATGCCGGCGTCACCCGACGGCGTGACCTCGGCAGAACCCCGAGCAGCAGCGTGCAGCTGCTGAAAGCTCAGGAGCTGGCCTGCGATGTGCTGCAGCTGATCGCGCGCGCCGGCATCGCGTTCCGCGCGACAGGCCAGCCGGTAAACCGAGCGGATCAGCGGCTGCCGCGCGTCGCCCCGCCCTATGTCATCGCCGGGCCGCTCATGCTCGATCATCGGGGAAACCGCCGCTTCGACATCGGGCGCGGCCGGCTCGTCCGGCAATGCGAGAAACCGTTGCAGCTTCTGGAGATTTGTCGCGCTGTCGACGAACCATTCATCATAGTCGATCGTGCAGATTTCCGCCTTGCGCGCATGCCGGAAGAACTCAACCGTGTGGGCAAACCAACGGTATTCGGTGAGCCCGGGCGGTACCCCGTCGCGCGCTTGCAGCACACGCGCCAGCTGCGCCGGGTTGCGCAGACAATAGATAATTCTCGGCGCGAGTTTCAGCTCTTTGGCGATCTGGTTCCATAGCGGCATCAGCCGCGTCGCGCGCGGATCGTGAAAGCCAAAATGTCCGGCGCTGATGCGGTCATTGACGAGCTCCGCGAT
>VAZF01000054.1 GCA_005888425.1 Alphaproteobacteria bacterium | reverse complement strand
GCCCGGCGCGACGGCGTGCGATGGGACCCGAGCGGATACCGATTCGCCGGTTATCTCGCGGGAGGCGGCGGTCTGGAATTCAAACGGATTGCGATAATCGGACGTAAATGCAGTGGGTTACCCTAAAGTTGATCACAACATGTTGAGTATGGGCCCGCCGCAGATCACAATTGGCTTGCCGCTGACCCGGCAGCGAGGCGAGGGGCGATCGCGGTTTTGGGGGAAACCGCTATCCATCTTGGCACCTTTGGGGGAAGGGCCAACCCCCGCCTCGCGCACCGGCGGCTTTTGCCTGACATTGCCCGCGTGTAGGCTCGTTGCGGCAGGGCCGGAGCGGGCGCATGGCGGATCTCATTCTCAGAGGCGGCCGGATCGTCGATCCGGCGAATGCGCGCGACGAGGTCGCCGATATTGCCTTCAGCGGCGGCAAGGTTGCGGCCGTCGGGGCTGATTTAGGGCGCGACGGCGCCGAGATCGTCGATGTGCGCGCCTCATCGTCGCGCCGGGGCTTATCGATCTGCACACGCATGTCTATTGGGGCGGCACCTCGCTCGGGGTCGACGCCGGCGAGGTCGCGCGCAACAGCGGCACGACGACCTTTGTCGATGCCGGCAGCTCGGGGCCGGGCAATTTTCATGGCTTCCGGCGGCATGTCATCGAGCCCTCGCCGCTGCGCATCCTGCCGTTCCTCAATGTCTCGTTTCCCGGCATCTTTGCATTCAGTCCGAGCGTCATGGTCGGAGAGGCCGCCGATCTGCGGCTCATCGATCCCCGTGAGTGCGTACGCGTCATCAACGCGAACCGCGACCTGATCGTCGGCGTCAAGGTGCGGGTCGGACGCAACGCCGGCGGCGCGTCCGGCATTGCGCCGCTCGATATCGCGCTCGAGGTTGCCGAGGAGGTCGGGCTGCCCGTCATGGCGCATCTCGACAATCCGCCGCCGTCCCGGCTCGAGGTGCTGTCACGGCTCCGGCGCGGCGATATCCTGACGCATTGCTTCCGGCCGTTCCCGAATGCGCCGGTGCAACCAGACGGGCTGGTGCGCGAGGAGGTGCAGGAGGCGCGCCGCCGCGGCGTCGTCTTCGATATCGGGCATGGCAGCGGCTCGTTCGGCTTCCGCACCGCAGAATGTATGCTTGAAGCCGGGTTTCTGCCGGATGCGATCAGCAGCGACGTGCACACGCTGAGCATCAATGGCCCGGCTTACGACCAGCTCGTCACGATGGGGAAGTTTCTGGCGCTCGGGCTGGATCTCGCGGCGGTCATCGGCGCCAGCAGCGCGGCCCCGGCGGCGGCGCTGGGCCGTGCCGATCTCGGCCGGCTGTCGGTCGGCGCCGTTGGCGATGCAAGCGTCCTCGAACTGATAGAGCGCGAGGTCGAATATCGCGATGTGCTGGGCGAGATCCGGCTCGGGCGACACCAATTAGCGGCGCGCGGGCTGGTGATCGGCGGGCATTGGTGGCATCCGCCGCGCTAACCGGCGGCGGTTCGAGACAGGGTCGGTCGGACCCGCGCTAGCTGGCGCTGCGTGCCGCGTCGGTGTCGCGGTAGATTTGCAGGCGCGTCACCCTGAGCCCCGGCACGCCGTAGCGGTCGATGGCGCGCTGCCACGCCAGGAACTCTTCAACTGAAAGCTTATAGCGCCGGCAGGCTTCCTGCAGGCTGATCGAGCCGTTCCGCACCGCTGCGACGACGATCGCCTTGCGGCGCACGACCCATCGCTTGGTGTCCGGCGAGGGCAGGTCGGGAACCGTCCCGTCCACCTCGTCGGAGACGCTCGTGTCGGCAAAAGGGTCCGCTAAAGACATGTTCCTGGGGATCGAAATGACCGATCTGCGGACGGTAGCCGGCATTCTTTAAAGAAGCGCTAAATGGCCGAAGACCTTGCCCTCAGTCGTGCTGCGCAAGAGCGCACCCGAGTGGCTCCGAAAAGGTTCCGGTGGCGGTATTTGACGGCTGCCAATCGAGCCGGCAGCAGCAGCGTCCTCTGCTGTTAAACCGCACGTTGCTTAGGCAGCCTGGAAAGGTCTGCGAAATCAATATAGTGAAATGCGATTCCGGCAGTTGAAATGGGAAAACCCGATTCATATACTCCGCGCCCGCGCCAGACGGGCACCTTGGGGAGGGTAAATGCGTAAGCGTACAAGATTGCCGGCCAGCTACCGTCCTTCAGAAGCCGAAGAGTTCATGAACCCGCGGCAGCTCGAATACTTTCGGCAAAAGCTGCTAAGCTGGCGCGCCGAGCTCCTCGCCGATTCGACCGGGACACTGCAGCACCTGAAGGAAGAAAGCCTGCTGAAGCCCGACCTGACCGACCGTGCCTCGCTGGAGACCGAACGGGCGATCGAACTGCGGACCCGCGACCGTGAGCGAAAGCTGATTTCGAAAATCGATGCCGCGCTGTCGCGCATCGATACCCGCACTTACGGCTATTGCGAGGAGACCGAGCAGCCGATCGGCATTCGCCGCCTCGAAGCGCGCCCGATCGCGACGTTGTCGATCGAGGCCCAGGAGCGGCACGAGCGCATGGAGCGCACCTACCGCGACGAGTGAGCCCCCGGCCGGGTCGAGCCCGCGCGTTAAGAGCCCTTAAGCATTCGTTAACGCTGTCTGCGCAAGATGGCTCCCGGGCGGTTTTGCCCGCGAACCGGCGTGCCTGACGCGGGTTGCCGGTGAACAAAGCGCGACCGGCGCCGCCGGTCCGTGGTATTTAAGGCGGACTCGCAACGGGCGGAAACGGAGCATGGTCGCCGACGTCGAAGGCGCCCGCCGCTGGGCGAATTGGGGGTTCGAACGCCAGCAGCCGGGTTGGATCGGCCGGCTCGGCAATATCGCGCTCCTCCTCGCGGCCGCGGGGGCTTTGGTCGGGGCGCTTTTCGCCAGCGACATCATTTCCGGGGCCAAGGCCCAGGCGGTAACAAGTACGGTTATCGCGCTGGCGGTGATCAGCGGCTTTGCCGCCTTTGCCGCGAGGGCGATGCACACCGCGCTGGCCGGCCGCGTCGACATCCTGAGCCAGGCGCTCGACGCTTCGGCCGACGCGCAGGTCATCATCGCGCCGGACGGGCGCATCGCCTATGCGAATACGGCGTTCTACGACCTGTTCCCGCAATTTCCCGAAGCGCCCTTGGAGCGCGTTGCCGCCGCCCTCTCCGACCCGGATTCGCAGGCCGATTTCGAGCGGCTGTGCAGCCGGGCCGCGGCGGGGACACGGGCGATATCGGCGCTGCCGCTGCGCAATTCGCGGGGCGTAGCGGCCGGCTGGTTCAATGTCAGCGTCAACCCAATCGCCGGCCGGCCCGGCTACAGTTTCTGGAATTTTCAGGACATCACCGCGCGGCACGAGATGGAGGCGGTGATCCACGACGAGCGCAACAAGCTCGTCGATTTTCTCGATAACGCGCCGATCGGCTTCTACTCGGTCGATGGCAACGGCCGGTTTTTGTTCGTCAATCAGACGCTCGCGCAGTGGCTCGGCAGCACACCGGCGGAAATCATCGCAAGCGGCGCGCGGCTGCATGATTTCCTGGCGACGCCGCCGGCCGACGAGACCGCCGGGTTTGATCCGTTTGAGGGAAGCGGCGAGGGCGAGCAGCGCGGCGAGGTGGCGTTGCGCAGCAGGGACGGGCACATCCTGGAGGCCTGGGTCGGACAGAGCATCGTTGGTGCCGGGCCGGAATTGCGTACCCGGTCGGTCGTCCGCGATCTGACGCCGGAACGCGAATGGCAAGCGGCGCTGCGTCTGTCGCGCGAACGCTTTCAGAGGTTCTTCGCCAACGCGCCGGTCGGCATTGCGCTGATCGATCGCGAGGGCCGGCTGGGCCGCGGCGGCGGATGGCGCGGCGCCCCCCGGCCGGGTCGATGTGCGAATCAAGAGCAACCGGGACAAGACCTGCGTCGTCTTCCTGTCGCGCCTTGGCGGCAGCGACAGCAGCGATGGCAGTCTCATGCTGCACTTCATCGACGTCACCGACCAGAAGAACCTCGAGATCCAGTTCGCCCAGTCGCAGAAGATGCAGGCGGTCGGACAGCTCGCCGGCGGCGTAGCGCACGACTTCAACAACCTGCTGACCGCGATGATCGGCTTCTGCGATCTCCTGCTGATGCGGTTCCGGCCGGGCGACCCGTCCTTTGCCGACATCATGCAGATCAAGCAGAACGCCAACCGCGCCGCCAACCTCGTGCGCCAGCTCCTGGCCTTCTCGCGGCAGCAGACCTTGCAGCCGCGCATCATCGACATCACCGATGTGCTGGTCGAGCTGTCGCATCTCCTGCGCCGCTTGATCGGCGAAAATATCGAGCTCAAGGTCGTGCACGGGCGCGATCTCGGTCTTGCCAAGGTCGACCAAGGCCAGCTCGAACAGGTCATCATCAATCTGGCGGTCAACGCGCGCGACGCGATGCAGGGCGGCGGAACCCTGACGATCCGCACCGCTAACATCAATCAGGCGAGCGCCATGCGGCGCGGCCACGAAATCATGCCCGCCGGCAATTACGTGTTGATCGAAGTATCCGACACCGGCATCGGCATCGCCAAGGAACACCTCGCCCGCATCTTCGAGCCGTTCTTCTCGACAAAGGAGGTCGGCTCGGGCACCGGGCTCGGCCTATCGACGGTTTACGGCATCGTCAAGCAGACCGGCGGGTTCATCTTTGTCGATAGCGCGCCCGGGCGGGGCGCCAATTTCCAGATCTACCTGCCGCGCCATCAGCTCACCGATGCGGCGGCGATCAATACCCGCGCCGGCGATATGACGGAGGTGCTGCCACCTAAGGATTTAACCGGGGTCGGCACGGTCATGCTGGTCGAGGACGAGGATCCGGTCAGAATCTTCGGGGCGCGCGCCTTGCGCAACAAAGGCTACAAGGTCCTGGAGGCGAAGAGCGGCGAAGCGGCGCTCGAATTGATCCAGACGGCCGACGGTCCGATCGACCTGCTGATCACCGATGTCGTGATGCCGAACATGGATGGGCCCGCTCTGGTCCGGGAAGTCCGGGAAATCCACCCCGATATGAAGGTGATCTTTATCTCGGGTTACACCGAGGATGCTTTCCGCCAGCGCCTCGATACCGACAGCGACATTCACTTCCTGCCAAAGCCCTTCAGCCTGAAACAGCTGGCCGGCAAGGTGAAAGAGGTGATCAGCGGCGAAGCAGTCGTTTAGTGCGGCCCCGGTGTTACCGTCAGCTCAGCGCGTCGATCTCATCGAGTGTCAGTCCGCCGGGAACGATCGTGATCGGGATGCGCAGCCGCGCGGCGGGCTTGCCCGTCAAATAGGAGATCAGCGGCCCGGGCCCTTCCGCGCTGGTTCCGGCGGCGAGCACCAAGATCGAGATACCCGGCTCCTCGCTGATCAATGTCATCAGCTCGTCGCGGCGGCGTCCCTCGCGAATGTAAACGATGGGCATCGACCCGGCGACCGGAGAAAGCTCCTCGCACAAGCTTTGCAGCAGCTCTTCGGCCGCTTCCCGCCGTTCGGCGCGCGCCAGCTCTTCAATCGCCATCCATTGCTGCATCTCGGCTGGCTCGATGACGTAGAGCAAGGCAAGCCGCCCGCCGGTATGCGCCGCCCGGCGCGCCGCGTAATGCACGGCGACGCGATACTCCTCGGATTCGTCGACGACGACGAGAAAAACGCGGGGCTGGACGCTGCCAGACATGACGTTGTCAGACATGACGCGGACCCTCGCTGCGAGTCAGACGCTGCGGAACGGCAGGCTGGCGAGCCATCCTGCCACTACCGCGGTCACAACCGCAATCGCGCCATAGGCGGCCGATTGGCGCGTCGCGAAATCGGATACCGCCGCATCCAGCCCGACCTTGGAAACGACCAGCGGCGTCGTCTGCCCACTGACGACGTCGCGGTCGCGCACCAGAAACACCTCGACGATGTAGGTGCCGGTCGGCACGTTCGCGGGAAAGCCGATCGTCGTGCGGAACAGGCGCTCTCCTAGGAAAGCGATCTTGAGGGGATCCGCGGCAAACAGTCCCTCGCGCTTCTGCTCCGTGACCAAGGCGGCGCCGAAGCGGGCTGCCTCGTCCGGCGTCGCCGGCGATTTTGTCTGCAGCCTCAGATTGCCAGTGCCGATCCGGTATAATGCCGCCGGTCCCGGCGCGATGATCTCGTCGACCGGCCGACTTGCCGCGACGGCATAAAAGCTTGGCACATTGCCAAAGACGACCGCCTCGGCATTAACCCAGATGCCGGCCACCTTGCCCTTGCGCCACACGGTCATCTCGCGCTCGGGGCCGCGCACCACCGTGATGATGTCGCCGCGTCCCTCGGTAGCGCCAAAGAGAACCACCGAAGCGCCGGTAAACCCGGTGGTGATCGCGATGAGATGGCTGCTGAGATCGGCGACGACGCCATCGGCGCGTGCCGGCCCGCCGGTGCATGCCAGCGCCGCAAAGAGCAAAAGCGCCAGGCGAGACCGTCGACTCATGTCTGCTCTGTGCTGATTACCCACAGGCTTGGCGGGCGAATTGTCAAATCATGGGCGAGCTTGGCCGCCACGGCCAGCACCATCAGGGCCAGCAGAAAGCGCAGCTGTTCGCCGCGCAGGCGCATGCCAAATCGGGTGCCGAACTGGGCGCCGAGCACGCCGCCGAGGAGCAGAACCAAAGTCAGGACGGCATCGACCGTGCGGTTCGTATAGGCCTGCAGAAAAGTCACATTGGCGGCAACAAAAATGATCTGCAGCAGCGATGTGCCGGGAACGACCTGGGTCGGCATGCCGAGCATGTAGATCATCGCTGGCACCAGCACAAATCCCCCTCCGACACCAAGGATCGCGCTCAAAATGCCGACCGCCACACCCAGGCCGATCGGCAATAGCGCGCTGATGTAGAGTTTCGAGCGCCGGAACCGCGTCTTCAGCGGCAAGCCGTGCATCCAATTGTGCTGGTGCAATTTGCGGCGTGCGCCCCCGGGCCGTCGCTGGCGCAACAGCGCCCGCACGCTCTCGAAGCCCATCAGGAACCCCAGCGTGCCGAGCAGAACGACGTAACAGACGGAGATCGTCAGCTCGATTTGTCCGAGCCGCTTCAGCCAGGTGAACAGCCATACGCCAAACACCGAGCCGGCGAGGCCGCCGACCAGCAGGACAAATCCCATTTTGAAATCGACATTGCCCCGCCGCCAATGCGCGATGACGCCGGACAATGAGGCGCCGACCAGCTGATTGGCGGAGGACGCGACCGCGACGGGTGCGGGCACCCCGATAAAGATCAGCAAGGGGGTCAAAAGAAACCCGCCGCCGACGCCGAACACGCCGGACAAAAAGCCGACCGCAGCGCCGAGCCCAAGCAGGACGAAGACGTCCATTGAGACTTCGGCGATCGGCAGGTAGATGTCCATGTCGGAAGGCGGCCGCCGGTTCGGTTCGTGGAATCACGCCCCGCACCGTCCCGCTCTTGGCGAGACAGCGCAGTCTGCGACAGCTTACAACCCGAAAAAATGACCGAAAAGCGGCAATACCCTGGGCGCCATCATCTTTCGGTAGGAAATCGCCTCCCTCGGAGGGCTTATGGCCGCAATAGGCCGGTGATGTCCTGCACCTCGTGCAACACCGGGATGGCGATCGCTGCGGCGCGCTCGGCGCCCTGCCGGAGCACCCGGTCGATGTGACCGGGATCGGCCATCAGCCGGCGCATTTCGCCGCCGATGCGGCCGAGCACATCGACCGAGAGCCCCGACAGAGCTTCCTTGAAGGTCGAGAAGTTTGCGCCGGCGAACCGCGCCAGCGCCGCCTCGCGGCTCATATCCGAGAGCGCCGCGTAGATGCTGACGAGGTTATCCGCCTCGGGCCGCTGTTCGAGCGCGCTCAGCATATCGGGCAGCGGCTCGGGGTCGGTCTTGGCGCGGCGGATCTTGAGCGCGATTGTATCGGCATCATCGGTCATGTTGATGCGCGAATAATCCGAGGTGTCGGATTTTGACATCTTCTTTGTGCCGTCGCGGAGGCTCATGACCCGCGTCGCCTCGCCAAAGATCTGCGGCTCGGGCAGCGGGAAAAAGTCGCGCTCGTAGCGCCGGTTGAAGGCGCCGGCAATGTCGCGCGCCAGCTCGACATGCTGCTTTTGGTCTTCGCCGACGGGCACGTGCGTCGCCTTGTAGAGGAGAATGTCGGCGGCCATCAGCACGGGGTAGGCGTAAAGGCCGAGCCCGGCGTTCTCCCGCTGTTTCCCGGCCTTTTCCTTGAATTGCGTCATCCGGTTGAGCCAGCCGAGCGGCGTCAGACAGCCCAGAAGCCAGGCCAGCTCGGCATGCGCGCTGATAGTGCTCTGGTTGAAGATGATGCAGCACTCGGGATCGATGCCGGCGGCTATATAGGCGGCGGTCACCTCGCGCGTCGCCTGGCGCAGCTCGTCGGGGTTTTGCGGCTGGGTCAGCGCGTGCAGGTCGACAATGCAGAAGATGCAGTCGTAATCGTGCTGCAGCGCGACCCAGTTGCGGATCGCGCCGAGATAATTGCCGAGATGCAGATTGCCGGTCGGCTGGATGCCGGAAAAAATTCGGTTCATGGGGCCTCAGGTGACGGATGGGGGCTGTTAGCGTCCCGGCTGGGCCGGGGTCAAGCCGGTTGCCCCGGGGATCGCGAACGCGAGCGCATGAGCTGGCCGCGGAGCTCGCGCCAGCCGGTCACGCCCAGCCCGAGCGCCAGCGCGCCGAACACGATGAACCCCGCCGCCACCAGCGCCGAGAGCGCGCCGAGGCGCAGCATTAGCGGGCCCGCCAAAGCCGGGGCGAGCAGCAGCCGCAAGCCGAGCACCGCGGCTCCCATGACGAGCGCGGCCGCGGCAATGCGCGGCAACTTGCTGCGCGACCGCCGGTCGAGCCGGAAATGACCGCGCCGCTCGAGCAGCACGAACAGCGTGATCGCCTGCAGCCAGCCTGCCGCCGACAAAGCGAGCGCGATCCCGACATGCGCCCAGAATTGCATGAGCACCAGGGTGAGGATCAGATTGGTCGCCATCGCCGCGATCGCGATTTTGACCGGGGTCGCGGTGTCGTGGTGCGCGAAAAAGCCCGGCGCCAACACTTTGACCAGCACAAAGGCCGGCAGCCCGATTGCGTAAGCGGCGAGCGCCGCCGCGGTCGCCTCGGCGTCGGTGGCCCCAAAGGCGCCGCGTTGGAACAGGACCGTCATGATCGGCTGCGCCAGCACGACAAAGGCTGCTGCAGCCGGCAAGGTCAACAGCAGCGCCAATTCGACGCCGCGGTTCTGCGTCGCGGCCGCGCCGGCCAGATCGCCGGTGCGCACCTGGCGCGACAAAGGCGGCAGGATCGCCGTCGCGACGGCGATCCCGACAACCCCCAGCGGCAATTGGTTGAGCCGGTCGGCGTAATAGAGGTACGACACCGACCCGCCCGGCAACAGCGACGCGAGCGCTGTCGAGATCACCAGATTGAGCTGTGTGACGCCCGCCCCGAGCACTCCCGGACCCATGACGCGCAAGGTCTGTTTGACGCGCGGGGTCAACCGCGGCAGGCGCAATCGCAGGCCGACCCCGGCACGCGCGCAAGACGCCATCAGCCACAGGAATTGCGCCAGCCCCGCTGCCGACAATGCCCAGGCCAGCACCTCGCCGTCCTGCCAATGGAAATGCGCCATCAGCAACAGGCCGGCGATCAGAAACAGGTTCAACAGGATCGGAGTCGCGGCCGGCGCGGCGAAGCGGTCGACGGCGTTGAGGAGCCCGCCCTGCAATGCCGTCAGCGAGATGAACAGGAGGTAGGGGAAGGTGATGCGGGTCAGCGTGACGACCAGGTCGAACTTGCCGGGCTCGGCGCTGAAACCGGGGGCGATGACCGTCATCAGCCACGGCATGAAAATTTCGCCGAGCAGCACAAAAGCGAGCAGCACCGTAAACAGCACTGCGAAGGCTTCCTCGGCGAAGACGCGCACGGCCGGCTTGCCGCCCTCGGCCAGCGTGCCCGAGGCGAGCGGCACAAAGGCGGCGTTGAACGCCCCCTCGGCAAACAGGCTGCGAAACAAATTTGGCAGGCGCTGCGCCACAAAGAAGGCGTCGGCGATCGGCCCGGCGCCGAGGATCGCCGCGGTCAGGATATCGCGGATAAAGCCGAACACCCGGCTTACCAGCGTATAGGAGCCGACCGTCGCGACCGAGCGGAGCAGAGCCATTAGGCTGCCGGTGTAGAGGAAAATCCCGCGCGGGGAAACGGCGCCGCCCTCGCGCCGGTGTCATAAAGCGGCGCCTTGTGTTTTTTCAGCGGTGCCGCAACGCTGCTTCTGAGGCTTAGGGAGACATGCCATGGCCGGGACCAGAATCGGGGTGATCGGGTGCGCCGGCCGCATGGGCCGCATGCTGATCGCCGATATTGTCGCGAGCGAGGGATGCGAGTTGGCGGGCGGCGCCGCCAAGCCGGGGAGCGCCGCTGTCGGCCGGGATCTCGGTGAGCTCACCGGGGTCGGTCGGGTCGGGATCGCCGCCACCGCGGATGCCAGGCAAGTGCTGCGCGACAGCGATGTCGCGATCGACTTCACGACCCCGGACGCAACGGCGTCGCACGCGGCTTTGGCCGCCGAACTCGGCCGCCCGGTCGTCATCGGCACGACGGGGTTGTCCGGCGAACAGGAGGCGGCGATCCGCCGGGCGGCCGAGCGCGTGCCGGTCGTCTGGGCCGCCAATACCAGCCTCGGCATCAACCTGTTGCTCGGGCTCGTCGAGCAGGTCGCGGCCCGCCTCGGGCCGGAATGGGACATCGAGATCATGGAAATGCACCACAAGGCCAAGGTCGATGCGCCGTCCGGGACGGCGCTCGCGCTCGGCCGTACCGCAGCGGCGGCGCGCGGGGCCGTCTTCGACGAGGTGGCGCAGCGCGGGCGCGACGGCATCACCGGACCGCGGAAGGCCGGCGCGATCGGGTTCGCCGCGCTGCGCGGCGGCGACAATGTCGGCGAGCACGATGTGATCGTCGCCGGGCTCGGGGAGAGCCTGGAGCTGACGCACCGGGCGACGAACCGCGCGATCTACGCCAAAGGCGCGGTGCGCGCCGCGCGCTGGCTCGTCACCCGCCCGCCCGGGCTTTACGGCATGAAGGAAGTGCTGGGGCTGTAACGATGGCATCGCCGGTCAAGTTCAATGCCTTCGCCGGCGTCTTCACGGTCGGCGATGTCGCGGCGAGCCTCGGCTTCTTCCTCGGCCGGCTCGGGTTTCGCGAGCATTTCCGGCTTGGTGACCCGCCGTCATACGCGATTGTCGAGCGCGACGCCGTTTCGATCCATCTCATGCCAGCGAGCGAGATGCACGAGACGCGCGGCCGTTCGAGCATTTATGTGTTCGTGACCGATGTCGACCGGCTGCACACGGAGTTGCAAGATCTCGGCTGTCCGATCGAGGTGCCG
>VAZF01000753.1 GCA_005888425.1 Alphaproteobacteria bacterium | reverse complement strand
TTGTTGAGGAAACCCGCGGTGAAGCCGCCGCGCCGGTTGGCGCCGGAGCGGGTCGAGTCGCCGATGCCGGGCGCCTCGACCTTGATGACCTCGGCGCCCTGGTCGGCAAGGATCATCGTCGCAAGCGGCCCCGATACGTTCGAGGTCAGGTCGACGATGCGATACCCATGAAGTGGACCCGGCATCCTTCCACCTTTCCGATAAGCGCAGTCTTGTCGACGATTGTAGCGCAGAACCGGAGGCTCTGAACCGGGTTCCGCGCTGGGATCGCGGAGAGGGCGCTAAACCCCGGCCTCGCGCTGCATGGCGGCAAATGCGGCGACGGCGGCGCGGGTCGCAGGGTCATCATCGCCGAAGATGCGCTGCCGCGTGTCGACGACCTGCTGCTGCAGCCAATAGGCCTCGTCGGGCGCGCCCATCTGCCACAGGACGCTCGCGAGATTGCCCATCGCGGCGAGCGTATCGCCGTCTTCCTCGCCCCATATCCCGGTCATCGCGACGATCGCGGTCTGCAGCAATTCGCGCGCGGCAAAGAGGTCACCTTCGGTCGCGACCGTGCCGGCGAGATTGTTCAGCGCCCGCCATCGGTCACGGCCATCCTCGCCCCAGACCTCGGGCGCCAGCTCGACAATGCGCGCTTGCAAGGCGCGGGCTGTCGCGAGGTCGCCCTGCATGCCGATCGTGGTTGCGAGCTTACCCATCGCCTTCAGCGTGTCGGGGTGCTTTTCACCAAACCGCCGCAGCCGCGCCGCGACGACCTGCTCCTCCAACATTCGCGCCGGGCGGAGCCGGCCTTCTTTCCACAGCAATTCGGCGAGATCGAGCATCGCCGTCAATGTCTCGGGATGCTCCTCGCCCCGGCTGTGCCGCAGCTCCGCAACGCGCTTTTCCTGCTCTGCAACCTCACCCATCCCACCACCCTGCCGCCGAACCGAGACAAGGGCAAGCCGGCACGAGATTGCTTCGCGTCGCTCCCAATGACAGCAAGATCTTGTCATTGCGAGGAGCGCAGCGACGAAGCAATCTCATTCCACATAAGGAGCCAGCCGATGGGCATGACGATCATTGAGAAGATCCTGGCGCGGGCGAGCGGCGCCGCAAAGCTCGCGCCCGGCGATTTGGCCGTCGTCGACGTCGATCTCTCGGTGCTGATCGATCTCAGCTTCTCGCGCGGCTCGTGGCGCGAGGTGCTGAAGGTGCACAATCCCGAGAAAGTCGTCGTCGTGTTTGACCACGATGTCCCGGCCTCGAACCGCGAGACCGCCGCGATGCATGTGCGCGGCCGCGATTTCGTGCGCCGGTTCGGCATCCGCCGCTTTCACGATGTCGGGCCGGACCAGGGCATCAGCCATGTCGTCGTCGCCGAGAACGCCTATTGCTTGCCCGGCGCGGTCATGGCGTGCTCCGACTCGCATACCTGCAGCGCGGGCGCACTGAATTGCGCGGCGCGCGGGCTCGGTGCGCCCGACCTCCTCTATGCGGTGACGACCGGCAAGACCTGGTTCCGGATCGGCGAGACCGTGCGATACGATCTCGAAGGCCAGCTCGGCGAGGGCGTGTCGACAAAGGATGTGTTCCTGCACATCGCGGGGAGGTATGGCGACCACGCCAACCAGAATGTCGAGTTCGGTGGCGCCGCCCTGCCTTATCTGAGCATCGATGCGCGCCGCACCCTGACGACGATGGGCGCCGAACTCAGCGCCGAATTCGCGACCTTCGAGCCGGACGAGGTGCTGATCGATTACGTCAAGGCCCGCAGCCCGGCGCCGTTTGAGCCGCAATATCCCGATGCCGATGCCGTGTACGTCGCCCGCCGCGCGATCGACCTCTCCACTCTGTCACCGATGGTCGCGCTGCCCGATCGGGTCATTCGCAATACGGTGCCGGTCGAGGGCCGCCATGTCGCTCCCGGTGTGCGGTTGCTCGTGACGCCGGGGTCGCAGCGCATCGCCGCCGCGGCGGCCAAGGCCGGGTATCTGCAGACGCTGCTCGACGCCGGCGCCGTGGTGACCCCAGCGACTTGCGGCGCCTGCTATGGCGGGCATATGGGCGTCCTCGGCCCGGGCGAGACCTGCATCACCGCCTCGACCCGCAATTTCAAAGGCCGCATGGGCGATGCGACGGCGCGCATCTACATGGCCTCCCCGGCGACGGTCGCCGCCTCGGCGGTCGCCGGATGGATTACGCACCCCGGCAGTCTTTAGGAGCCGACGATGATCACCGGGCATGTGTGGAAATTCGGCGACGACATCAACACCGATCTGATGCTGCCCGGACCGCTGTTGACCGCAAGCGAAGAGGAGCAGCGACGGGCCGTGTTCTCGGCGAACCGCCCGGGCTGGGTCGACGAGGTCAGGCCGCGCGACATTCTGATCGGCGGACGCAATTTCGGCACGGGATCGAGCCGGCCGGCGGCCCGCTCGCTGCGCAACCTCGGGCTCGGCGCGCTCATCGCCGAGTCGATCAACGGCCTCTTCTTTCGCAACGCGGTCAGCTTCGGCTTTGTGGCATTCGAATGCCGCGGCATCCACGCCGCATTCGAAGAGGGCCAGACCGCGGAAATTTCGATCGAGAGCTGGACCGTGCGCAACCGCGAGAGCGGCGCCGTGCTGCCGATCTCGCCGGTACCGGAGCAGCTGTTGTCGCTGATGATTTCGGGCGGCATCTACCCGCTGCTCGAAACGCAAGGGCTGATCGCACCAAAAGCAGCGTCGTAATCCGCTCAGATCCCGTCGAGCGTGATGTCGTGGTCGAGAATGACGACCCGGCGCCGGAACCGCCAATTCCCTTCGGATTTGACGAGATCGCATTCGTAACGGCCGGGGGCCAGCAGCTCGCTCTTGCCGTTGCGGGTCAAGATGTTCAGCAGATAACAGGTCGCCTGCGCCCGCTCGCCCTCTATCGTGACCGCTAGGTTCGAGATGACGTGGCGAAGCTGGCCGCCGCGCTCGTGAAACCGCGCAAAGCGCTCGGCAAAGGCGCGGATCGCGGCGTGCCCCGAATGTTGTCCGACTGCGGGGCTGTCGAGCGAGCCGTCCGGCGTAAAGCAATCGACGAGCGTCTCGACATCGCCGCGGTCGAGCGCCGTCGTGTAGCGGACGAACAGATCGCTGATCGCGAGCCGGTCTTCGA
>VAZF01000053.1 GCA_005888425.1 Alphaproteobacteria bacterium | reverse complement strand
TGCAGCCGGGTGCGCAGCGGCAACAAGCGGCCGTTGATCTTGGCGCCGACGCAGGTGTCGCCGATCTCGGAATGGACGGCATAGGCGAAATCGACCGGGGTCGCGCCGCGCGGCAAGGCGATCAGATCGCCCTTTGGCGTGAAGGCGAAAACCTGGTCCTGGAACATCTCGAGCTTGGTGTGCTCGAGAAACTCCTCCGGTCCGGATGCGTGATCCAGGATGTCGAGGAGCTCGCGCAGCCAGCGATACTGGCGTCCGTCGGTGCGATCCTCCTGCTGCTTGTAGATCCAATGCGCGGCGACGCCGAGCTCGGCCACCTCGTGCATGTCCGCGGTGCGGATCTGCATCTCGATGCGCTGGCGTTCCGGCCCGAGGACGCCGGTGTGCAGCGAGCGGTAGTTATTCGGCTTCGGCGTCGAGATGTAATCTTTGAAACGGCCGGGAACGACGTGATAGGCCGAGTGAATGACGCCGAGCGCGTGATAGCATTCGCCGATGCCGTCGACGAGCACGCGGAAGGCCATGACATCGGCGAGCTGCTCGAACGAGACGTTCTTGCGCTGCATCTTGCGCCAGATCGAATACGGCGACTTCTCACGGCCCGATATCGTGGCGTCGAGCCCGCCTTCCTTCAGCTTGCGGCCGAGCTCGGCGATGATGCGCGGCACGATGTCGCCGCCGCGATCGCGCAGAAAGCCAAGCCGCGCCATGATGCTGGTGCGGGCATCGGGATAAAGCTCGGCGAAGGCAAGGTCTTCGAGCTGATCCTTCATGCGGTGCATGCCGATCCGCTCGGCCAATGGCGCGTAGATGTCCATCGTCTCGCGCGCGATGCGCCGCCGCTTGTCCTCGCTTTTGATGAAGTGCAGCGTCTGCATGTTGTGCAGACGGTCGGCGAGCTTGACCAAGAGGACGCGAATGTCTTCCGACATTGCGAGAACGAGCTTGCGGAAATTCTCCGCCTGCTTGGTCTGGTCGGATTGCAGTTCGATGCGTGACAGCTTTGTGACGCCATCGACGAGCCGGCCGACCTCGGGGCCGAACTGGCGCTCGATATCCTCGAGCGTGGCGACCGTATCCTCGATCGTGTCGTGCAAGAGGCCCGTCACGATCGAAGCGCTGTCGAGCTTCATCTGGGCCAAGAGGCCCGCCACCTGGATCGGATGCGAGAAATACGGGTCGCCCGAGGCGCGCAGCTGCGAACCATGCGCCTTCATCGAATAGACATAGGCGCGGTTCAGCAGCCCCTCATCCGCATTGGGATCGTAGGATTTGACCAGTTCGACGAGTTCGAACTGCCGCATCATCGGGCGGCCGCCCCCATCCTGTTACGCCCCAATCCTGTTATGGCCCAACCAGTTTATGGCCGTGTCGCCGCGCTATCGGCAGCCGCCGGTCTGGCGAGGCAACCCGCCGCGAAGGAAGCAGCGATGATCAGGGCCCCTCTTCGGCCTCTGCATCGGGCGTGGCCTCTTCCTCGAGATCCGCCGCCTCGTCCTCGATATCGAGCAGGTCCTCCTCGAGCTCCTCCTCGACCGCTTCCTCGTCGGTTTCGTTCTCGCTGACGACGGGGCCGGCCGGGTCGGCGATGCCGAACAGCGTCTGCTCGAGCTCCGGCGCCTCCTCGGGCTCGTCCATCTCGACATGCTTCTGCATGCCGCGGATCAGGGATTCCTGGAGATGGTCGAGCTCGATCGTGTCGTCGGCGATCTCGCGCAACGCGACGACCGGGTTCTTGTCATCGTCGCGGTCGACCGAGAGCGGCGCCCCCGAGGTGATCTCGCGCGCCCGCTGCGCGGCCACGAGGACCAGCTCGAACCGGTTAGGAACCTTGACGACGCAATCTTCGACGGTAACTCGTGCCATCCTTTGACCTTTCGCCCGCGACGATGGAAACTCTGGAATATATGGGGCGCTGTGCGGTGCGGCAACAGCAAGACCGGCAAAAAACCAGCCGATTCCATAGATTTCTAGCGGAATGGCGGGGGTTGGGCGGTTGCGCCGCAGGGCAATTCGGAGACCCCTTCACCCGGCCGGCAAGGAGCCCGTCATGACCCGACCCTTTGAGGGCATCCGCATCCTCGACATCACTCATGTGCTGGCCGGCCCCTTCGCCGCCTATCAGATGGCGGTGCTGGGCGCCGACGTCATCAAGGTCGAGCACCCCGATGAGCCCGACCAGAGCCGCGAGGGCGGCACCGACCGGGCGCTCAACCGCCGCAATATGGGTACCTCCTTTCTGACCCAAGGCTCGAACAAGCGCTCGATCACGCTCGATCTGAAGCAGGAGGCGGGTCGCGAGATCTTGAAGCGCCTCGTCAAGGGCGCCGACGTTCTGGTCGAGAATTACCGGCCCGGCGCTTTCGCGGCGCTGGGCCTGGGCTACGAGGCCCTGTTGGCGATCAATCCACGGCTCATCTATTGCTCGATATCGGCCTTTGGCCAGGACGGGGTGCGGCGCGAGCAGACCGCCTATGACCATGTGATCCAGGCGACCTCGGGCATTATGGCCTCGACCGGTACCGAGGAGGTCAACCCGATCAAGATCGGCGCCCCGGCGGTCGATTACGCGACCGGGACGATGGGCGCCTTTGCGCTCGCCAGCGCCCTGTTTCAGCGCGAGCGCACCGGCAAAGGCCAGCACATCGATCTGGCGATGCTTGGCGTCGCGATGATGCTGCAAGCCTCGCTGATGACCGGTTATTTCCGCAACGCCACCGAACCGAAGCCGCACGGCAACAAACAGCCCTTCGCGACCAACAGCGCCTATGAGGCCAAAGAAGGCATGGTCATGATCGGCGCCAGCAATATCCGCCAGCAGGCGCGGTTCTGGCGCGCGGTCGAGCGCGCGGACATGATCAAGACCGACAACGAGGCGCGGATCGAGGACCGCGAGCGCGAAGCCACGATCATCGCCGATATCATCAAGACCAAAACGGCGGACGAATGGGAAGCCTATTTCCAGGCGCGGCATGTGCCCGCCGCACGGGTGCGCACGATGGCGGAAGCGCTCGCCGATCCGCATTTCGCGGCCCGCCGCGTCTTTCACAAATTCGACTCGACGCCAGGCATCGACGGCCCGCTCGGCGTGCCGCTGGCGGCGTTCAAATTCGCGCATGGCGGCCCCTCGATCGAGCATCCGCCGCGCGAGATGGGCGCCGATACCGAGGCGGTCCTGCGGGAACTCGGATACAGCTCGGACCAGATCGCCGGTTTCCGCGCCGCGCGAGCGATCTGAACAGCCATTTACGGTATCCACGCTCACTGCGATGTGATCGCAAGAAATGTGATCGCGCGATCTGCAAAAAATCATAGACACCACTCGCCAGACAGCGGACATTCACAGCAGCGGATGTGGGGTTGTGTAACCAATCCTGGTCCGCGGGTAAGGGGAACCCGTTTTGTCCGAAGTTTTGGCGTCGCCACAGCACGCGAATCCCGCTTGCGCACGGTTTTTGCATGCAACGCGGCGCCGGCTCGCTCGCGGCGGCCCGGCAATGGTCCGGCCGGCGTAACGGCGGGCCGGGGTGGGGACAGGGGAAACGGTCATGCCGTCGCTGGTGCGCCGAGCCTTGTTGATGCCGCTCTGGCTCGCCCAGGTGCTGAGCCAGGAAAAATTTTTCGCGCGCAATCCCGTCATTGGCAGCCGCTGGCTCAATGAGCGCGGGCTGCACACCGCCCGTGTCGAATTGGCGCACCGTCTCGCGGCCTCGCGCCGGCGCCGGCTGGCGAGGCTGATCGACGCCGAGGACCGCGAGCGCCTCGACCGCGACGGTTTTATCGTCAAGCGCGATTTTCTGCCGGCCGCGCTGTTCGCCGAGCTCGCCGCCCAGATCCGGGCGTTGCGGACGCCGGCGCGCGAAATGGTCGAAGGCGATACGGTCACGCGCCATATCCCGCTCGACCCGGCGGTATTGGCGCGCGTCCCGGCGGCGCGCCGGCTCCTCGAGCTGCCGGAATACCGCAATCTGATCGGCTATGCCGGATCATCGGCCGCGGTGCCAATGGTCTATATCCAGACCGTGCTGAGCCGCGCGGTCGACGGCCCCGCCGATCCGCAGCGCGATCTCCACACCGATACGTTTCACCCGACCGTCAAGGCATGGCTGTTCCTGACCGACGTCACGCCCGAGGCAATGCCATTCGTCTATGTCCCGGGCTCGCACCGTCTGACGCCACAGCGGCTCGAATGGGAACGGCGCATGAGCATCCGGGCCAGCGAACGCGCGGGTCAGCCGGAGACGCAGCTCGTGCGGGCGATCTCGCGCGATGAGCTGAGCGAGGTTGGACTGCCGCAGCCGGAGCTGATTTCGGCGCCGGCCAACACGCTCGTCGTCGCCGACACTTTCGGCTTTCATGCCCGCGGCGCCAGCGCAGAGCCGACCACCCGGGTCGAGATCTGGGCGTTCGGCCGGCGCAACCCGTTCCTGCCCTGGACCGGGCTCGACCCGTGGTCGGTCGCCGGGCTTGGGCTGCGCAAGCCGAATCTTTACTGGAAATCGGTCGACCTTCTCGAACGGTTTGGGATCGGCCGCCAGCGCTGGCGCCAGCGCGACGCCGTCTCCGCCTTCGATCCGGCCTGAGCAGCGCGATGGGGGGGAAGCACATTACTATCGAAGACAAGCCCGCAGAAGCGGCGGCCGCGCCGCGCTCGTTCCTGTTTCTGCAGGGGCCGATCTCCGACTTTTTCGACCGGCTCGGCCGCACGCTGGTGTCGCGCGGGCATCGCGTCCACCGGATCAATCTGCATGGCGGCGACCGGCTGTTCTGGCATCTGCCGGCGACCAATTTCCGCGGCCGGTTCGATGATTGGCGCACCTTTATCGGCGAAATGCTGGAGCAGCACGGTGTCACCGACCTCGTCTTGCACGGCGACCGACGGCCCTATCACATCGTCGCGGCCGAAGAGGCGCGGGCCCGGGGGATCGCTGTCATCGCGACCGATCTGGGCTATGT
Organism: Alphaproteobacteria bacterium; assembly: GCA_005888425.1. GTDB lineage: Bacteria > Pseudomonadota > Alphaproteobacteria > ATCC43930 > CGMCC-115725 > DATARH01. The sequence continues at coordinate 1,560 of VAZF01000053.1, read as the reverse complement.
ACGGCCCGACTGGATCACGCTCGAACGTGACGGCATGTCGACCTATTCGCGGTTTCCGCGCGACCCCGAGGCGATCCGGACACTCGCGCCGTGCTTTGCGATCCCCGACCTGCCGCCGCGCTTTCACACGCCGTTCTGGCTGATCTCGGTTCTCGACATCCTGTACAACGTCGGCCTCGTCTTTGGGCGGCCGCTCTACCCGCATTACCGCTACCACGGGATCGCGCACCCCTTTGCCGAATATTTCGGCTGGATCTGCTCGCGGGCGAAGCAGCTCGCGAGACGGCCCGCGACGGTGCGGCTGCAAGCGCGGTTACGGACGGCGCCGGGCTCCTATTTCGTCTTTCCGCTGCAGCTCCCGACCGATTTCCAGATCCGCGCCCACTCGCCCTTTGCCGATGCGCGCGAGGCATTGCACGAGGTTATCGCCTCCTTCGCCCGGAGCGACAGTAAGCGCAGCCTCGTCATCGTCGTGCATCCGCTGGATAACGGGCTCATCGACTGGTGCGGGCTGGCCCGGGGGTTGGCGCGGCGCTTTGGTGCCGGCGACCGCGTCTTTGCCTTCGCGGGCGGCGTCCCGGGCGAAATCCTGTGCCATGCCGCCGGCATTGTCACGGTCAACAGCACGATCGGGACGACGGCGCTCGGCAGCGGCCTGCCGGTGAAGGTGCTGGGCAACGCCGTCTTTGACGTCCCGGGGCTAACCTCACAGCAGCCGCTCGATGCGTTCTGGCATGAGCCGACGGCGCCCGATCAGCAGCTGACGCTCGACTTCCTGCGGGCCCTGATCGGCGCGACGCAGGTCAAGGGCGGCTATTACACGCGCGCCGCCCAGAACCAAGCGATTGCCGGGTTTATCACGCGGCTCGAAGGCGAGCTCTACCCGCTGCCGCCGCTCGACATCGCGGAGTTGGCCGAGCGGCGCGTCCGCGAACCGGCGAAGACCATCGCGATCGCCGGGCTCGAGGACGCGGACGGGCTCGCTCTGGCGCGCGCTTATGCGATGCCGGGGACGCAGCTCCTGCTGATCGGCGCCGGCAACATGCTGGCGGGCGCCGCCGAGGATTGCCGAAGGCGCGGCGCGCTCGTCGACGCGCTGACAACCGATGATTGCGACACGGCGTCACTCGCGGCATATCTGAAAGCGCGCGCTTTCCAGGACATCGATGTTCTCGCCGCCTTTGCCGGCCTCGATCTCGGACGCGCGATGGCCGCCATCGACGGCTTGCAGCAGGCGCTGCGGCCAAGCGGCGTCATCGTGCTGGCCGGCAAGCGGAACGATGAATTGCTGCGCTACGCCCGCGCCGCGCGGCACAGGCTCCGGCCGGAAGGCGTCAGGGTGTCGATCGCGGCGCCGGGGCTTGCCGCGACGCAGCTGGCGGCGCGATTGCGCGCGCCGGCGCTTGCCGCGGTCGGCGCCGACAAGGCCGCAAGACTTATCCGCCGCGGTGCGCTGCACCGGCGCCAAGCGATCGCCCTGCCCGGCATGCCGACGGCGCTCTTCCGAACGGCGCGCCTCTTCGCCTCGCGGTTCAATGAGTGGCTCGCCGCACCCGATCG
>VAZF01000052.1 GCA_005888425.1 Alphaproteobacteria bacterium | reverse complement strand
AACAGCCGAGAATATTGCGTCTCATGCGCCATCGAGGCGAGATCGACGGCAAAGGTCGCGCTGCCGAAATCTGCCGGGTCGCGCCTCTTCCCGGCGGCCGCCGCGGAGGCGATGAGCGGCTCCAGCCCGGCGAGGATCCGCTGCCCGTCGGTCTGGCCGATAAGCCCGAGGCGCAACCCTGCCGACATCAGGTTGGACGCGAAGGCGTGCAGATAACCAAGCAGCGCGTCGTCGAGTGCGATCCCAGCCCGCGCCGCCGCCGCGCCGAAGGCGGCACTATGGCAGATGCCACTACTTGAGGCGGCAAGCTCTCTTGCTCCCTCTCCGCCCCCGGGGGCGGAGAGGGCTGGGGTGAGGTGGGGGATTCCAGAGCGCTTGCCGATACCCACCTCACCCTCCCGTCGCTGCGCGACGGGCCCCTCCCTCTCCCCCCTGAACGGCGGAGAGGGATTCTTTTCGTCCGCCCACTGCGCCAAGAACGGGTCGGGCCAGGCGGCGAGGCAGGTGTTCAGGAAAGCCTCGCCCTCCTGTGCGGATTCGAGCGCCAGCTCCGATGTCGCGCGAAAGACAATACCGCGGCGGTTGGCGGCGGTGAGCGCAGCGGGATCGCCGGCTTCGGCCGCGCGATATGCGTCACGCAGGATGTCCGTATCGATACGGCCGCTGCCGTGCTCGATGATCGCGGCGATCCAACCCTGCAATGTCGTGCGGTCGTACACGGCGCCGGCCTCGGCGGCGGCTTCGAGCCCGTGCGAATAGCTGAATGCGCCCGTCGGAAAGCCCGGCGATAGCCAGGCGAGCAGCCGGTAGAGCGCCGCGCTCCGATCTTTAGACTCGGCACGGGGCTCAGTGCGGTTCGTCATGCGCCTGGCCGGCTCCGGCATAGGCCCCGATCTCCGGATCGAACGGCGCCTGCGCCCAGGTGATGCGCCCGCCGAGCCCCTCAATCATCGCGGCGATGACATGGTCGGCTCGCAGCCGCAGCCGGTCCTCCAAAATCTGCAAAGGCAAATGCCGGTTCCCGAGATGCCAGGCGACGCGCAAGAGATCGGTCGGGCTGTCGGCCACGACCTCGATAACCGGCTCAGGCGCGGCGCGCACCCGCATGTAGCCGCCATTGTCGAGCTCGAGCCCGTCGCCCTCGGTGAGATGCTGGGCGCGCGGCAAATCCAACAAAAACGGAGTGCCGGAATCGGCGACGAGGCGAATGCGCCGGCGGTGCCGGTCGAGATACGCCAGAGTCACGCTGTCGACCGCCGCATCTTCCGGCCAATGCCCCCGCGTATGTACCGTGATTGCCCGCCGCATGCGTCTCTCAATACAGGAAATAACGCTGGGCTAACGGCAAAACCGTCGCGGGCTCGCAGGTGAGATGCACGCCATCGGCGCGCACCTCGTAGGTCTCCGCATCGACTTCCATCTTGGGCGTCGCCGAATTGTGCACCATGCGGCTCTTGTCGATCGCGCGAATCCCGCGCGCCGGCAGGATCATGCGGCCGAGGCCGAGCTGCTCCGGGATGCCGCGGTCGATCGCAACCATCGGCAGGAACGTCGCGGCCGAGGCCTGCAATGCCTTGCCGAAGGCGCCGAACATCGGCCGGTAATGCACCGGCTGCGGCGTCGGGATCGAGGCATTGGGGTCACCCATCAGTGCCGCCGCGATCATGCCGCCGCGCAAAATCATATCCGGCTTCACACCAAAAAATGCCGGCGACCACAGCACGAGATCGGCGAGCTTGCCGATTTCGACCGAGCCGACATGCTCGGCGAGCCCGTGTGTCAAGGCGGGGTTGATCGTGTATTTCGCGATGTAGCGCTTTGCCCGGAAATTGTCGTTGCGTGAAATCCCATTGGCGCTGTCCTCCGGCAGCGGGCCACGTTGGCGCTTCATTTTGTCGGCGGTCTGCCAGGTGCGGATGACGACCTCGCCGACCCGCCCCATCGCCTGGCTGTCCGACGACATCATGCTGAACGCGCCGAGATCGTGCAGGATGTCCTCGGCGGCGATCGTTTCGCGGCGGATGCGGCTCTCGGCAAAGGCGACGTCCTCGGGGATGCGCGGGTCGAGGTGATGGCACACCATCAGCATGTCGAGATGTTCGTCGATCGTGTTGATCGTGAACGGCCGTGTCGGATTCGTCGATGACGGCAGAACGTTCGGCAGACCGCACAGCTTGATGATGTCGGGCGCGTGCCCGCCGCCCGCGCCTTCGGTGTGAAAGGCGTGGATGTTGCGCCCCTTGAAGGCGGCGATCGTGTCCTCGACGAAACCGCTTTCGTTCAGCGTATCGGTGTGGATCGCGACCGCAATATCGAGCTGCTCGGCGACGGAGAGGCAGCAATCGATCGCGGCCGGGGTCGTCCCCCAATCCTCGTGCAGTTTGAGGCCGCAGGCGCCGGACTCGACCATTTCGACAAGGGCCTTTGGCTCGGACGCGTTCCCCTTGCCGAAGAAGCCGAGATTGACCGGGATGCCCTCGGCGGCCTGCAGGATGCGTGCGAGGTGCCACGGTCCCGGCGTGCAGGTCGTTGCCGCGGTCCCGGCGGCCGGGCCGGTGCCGCCGCCGAGCATCGTCGTGATGCCGCTGTAAAGCGCCTCATCACAGAGCTGTGGGCAGATCAGGTGGATATGCGAGTCGATGCCCCCCGCCGTGACGATCTTCCCCTCGCCGGCGATAATCTCGGTCCCGGGGCCGATGACGATGCCGACGCCGGGCTGAATGTCAGGATTGCCGGCCTTGCCGATGCCGCAGATCCGGCCGTCACGGATGCCAACATCGGCTTTGACAATGCCCCAATGATCGAGGATCACGGCATTGGTGATGACCGTGTCGACGGCGCCCTCGTCGCGTGAGCGCTGCGACTGCCCCATGCCGTCGCGGATCACCTTGCCACCGCCGAACTTGACCTCCTCGCCGTAGATCGTGCGGTCCTCCTCGATCTCGATGACGAGCTCGGTATCGGCGAGACGCATGCGGTCGCCGGTCGTCGGTCCGAACATCGCGGCATAGGCGCCGCGGCTGATCGTGCGCGCCACGTCAGAGCTTCCCGTTGACCTGGCCGCGGAACCCGACGACGCGGCGAGCGCCGGCATAGGAGACGAGCTGGACCTCGCGCGTCTGTCCCGGTTCGAAACGCACGGCCGTGCCGGCCGGGATATTGAGACGACAGCCGCGCGCCTTGTCGCGGTCGAAGTTGAGCGCCGGGTTGGTCTCGAAAAAATGGTAGTGGGAGCCGACCTGGATCGGCCTGTCGCCGGTGTTCGCGACGGTGAGCGTGACGCTCGGCCGCCCGGCATTCAGCTCTATATCGCCATCGGCCGGAAACAGCTCACCGGGGATCATCGTCACGTCACCTTATCGGCTGGTGGACAGTGACGAGCTTGGTTCCGTCGGGAAAGGTCGCCTCGACCTGGATGTCGTGGACCATCTCAGGCACCCCCTCCATGACCTGCTCGCGGCTGAGCACGGTGGCGCCGTCGCGCATCAATTCGGCGACCGTTTTGCCATCGCGCGCGCCTTCCAGCACGTAATCGGTGATCAGCGCGACCGCCTCGGGGTAGTTGAGCTTGACGCCGCGTTCGAGGCGCCGCGACGCGACGATCGCGGCCATCGCTACAAGCAGTTTGTCCTTCTCGCGCGGGGTCAGGTTCATGCCCATTCCTTAAGCATCAGACGTGCCAAAGCCGCGGCAGGCACGGCGGCAATCCCATCGCGGCCTCGCGCAAATGGCAAGCGAGTTCGGCATAGGCATTCCGTACAGCGAGTGCATCGGCGGCAAGCCAGCGGGCGATGAGGAGCCCATTGACCACGGTTGTGCCGGCGTGCAAGCCAGGTGCAGCAGAACGCGCCTGGATGGTACGAGCAGCGTTGAGGAAGGCGGCGGGATCGCCCTTCGGTGGGCTCAGGATCAGTGTCGCGCACGCCGCGGCGCCGGCAAAACAGGCCGGATCGGCGATGGTTGCTCGGATATCGCCGTCGAGATGCAGCGCGTCGCCCCAGACAAGCGCACCGTTATGCCAGATCTCCCAGCGCTCATTGATGAGACCATGGGTCAGCCGCTCGCCGCGGGCCTGCCGCCCGAAAACGAGAATGCCGCCGCCGAGAAAGCCCGCGCCCGCAGCGAGCTCGATACGGGTCTCGCGCCGCAGCCTCGCGCCATCGAACAGGATCGTCTCGGGCGGCAGATATTCGAGCCAGGCGCCCTCTGCGACGCGCAGCTGCTGCGTGATCACCGTCGTTGCGCCGGTCGAACGATAAACCTTCTCGGCGGCCGCGGCGGTGACGTGCGCGGCGGCGCCCTCCCCCACCTTAATGTCGATCGCAAGCCGGTCACCGGCGACGAGGCCCCCGGAGGTCGTCAGCAATATCGCGAGCGGGATGTCATTGGCCTCGGGCGCGGGAAACAACACCCGCAGCGGATCACGCTGGTAGAGATGCGCGAGCCGAGTCGCGCCGCCGCGGCACACGAATTGGATTTCCGCCATGCCGATCGCATCGCTGCGAGCGCTTTCCCGCGGCTCCGCACGAGGCGCTCGCGTCGGCGCTAAGACGCCGCCCGCTGCGTGATGATGTGGAAAATGTGCCAGTGCTTCGGCTCACCGAGTTTGGTCGTGCCGGGATGATCTTCTTCCTCGAAGTGCACGATTTCGAAATCCCGGAAGAAGGCTTCGGTCTCGGCCCGCGTGTGGAATGACATGCCGCTGTTCTCGACATTCCAGCTGTCATTCGGTCCGAACAATTGCCCAGTGAACATCCCGCCCGGCTTCACCGAGTGCAGCAATCGCGCGAAAGTCGGCACGAACTCGCTCGGGGCTATAAACGGCAGTGAAAATTCCGCATTGACGAGATCGTAGTGGTTTGCCGGAAAGTCGAACGCTTCGAAGCGTGACAGCACGAATGTCACACGGTCGTCTGCCAGTTCACTGGCGACTTCTCGCGCGCGCGGCGCGGCGTCCAGCGCGGTGACCTGCGCAAAACCGGCCGACAACAGGTATTTGGTGGCGTTCAGCGCGCCCGCACCGCCATCGAGCGCGTGCTCTTTCTGATCGGCAAGCGCGACGGCCTTGATCAGGAGCGGCCGCGGCGGATCGAAGCGGCGAGCCTCGATATAACGAGCGAAGCGCGCCGCGCGGGGCTCCTCGCTCTGGCGGCTCTCCATCAGACCCTCGCGATTTGCTCTCCGGATATTAATCCCAGAGCAGGCCGGCGCTAGTGCGCCGAATCCGAAATTCGCGCCCGCCACTCAGATCAGGGGACCTCAAATCCACCGCACTAGTCGATATCGAGGCCAAGATCGAGGATTGGGGCGCTGTGAGTGATCCAACCCGAGGAGATCAGGTCGACTCCGACGGCGGCGATCTCGGGCGCGGTCTCGCGGGTGATGCGGCCCGACGCCTCGGTCACGGCGCGGCCGGCCACCATCTCGACGGCGCAGCGCAAGGTCGGCGGGTCCATATTGTCGAGCAAGACCGCGTCGACGCCATGCTCCAAGGCCTCGGCGAGCTGGTCGAGCGTATCGACTTCGAGTTCGATCTTGACGAGATGGCCGGCCTGGGCGCGGGCGCGTTGGAGCGCCGGCCCGACGCCGCCGGCCAGCGCGATGTGGTTGTCCTTGATCAGCATGGCATCGTCGAGACCAAAGCGGTGATTGGCGCCACCGCCCAAGCGCACCGCCTCCTTTTCGAGGATGCGCAGCCCGGGGGTTGTCTTGCGGGTGCAGACGATCTTGGCCTTGTGCCCCTCGATCGCATCGACCAACGAGCGCGTCGCCGTCGCGACACCCGAGAGCCTGCAGACCAGGTTCAGCGCAACCCGCTCGGCCGCCAGCACCGGCCGCGCGCGGCCGCTGATGCGTGCCACCGCCTGGCCGCGCTCGAGCCGGCTCCCGTCGGCGCAGAGGCATTCGAGGCGGAGGCTCCGGTCGAGCAGCTCGAAGGCGAGGAGCCCGGCCTCGAGCCCGGCCAGCACGCCAGGCTGGCGCGCGACCATGAGCGCGGTGACCTCGGCATTGGCCGGCACGACGGCATCGGTGGTGATGTCGCCGGCGCGCCCGAGATCCTCGGCCAGCGCGGCGCGGACGATCGGCTCAATGAGAAGACGCAGCATCGGGGAAAGCTCGGCTCAGCCGAAAGCCAGCATGCGCTCGACCGAGCGGCGCGCCCTCTCGGCGATCTGCGGCGGCACGGTCACCTCATGGCTCATCGTCTCGAGCGCACGGCGGATCTTCGGCACGGTGATGCGCTTCATGTGCGGGCACAGATTGCAGGGCCGCACGAAATCGAGATCGGGATATTGCAGCGCGACATTGTCGCTCATCGAGCATTCGGTCAGCAGCACGACACGGCTCGGCCGGCGTTGCCCGACATAATCGGCCATCGCCGCGGTCGAGCCGGTGAAGTCGCATTCGGCGACGACCTCGGGCGGGCATTCCGGATGCGCCAGTACGGTGACCCCAGGGTGCGTCGCGCGCAGGTCGCGGATGTCGTCGGCGGTGAAGCGCTCATGCACCTCGCAATGGCCCATCCAGGCGATGATCTCGACCTCGGTCTGGGCAGCGATGTTGCGGGCGAGGTACTCGTCCGGGAGCATGATGACTTTGGGCACGCCGAGCGCCTCGACGATCTTCTTGGCGTTGCCCGAGGTGCAGCAGATGTCGCTCTCCGCCTTCACTGCGGCCGAGGTGTTGACATAGGTGACGATCGGCACGCCGGGATGGCGCGCGCGCATGAGGCGCACATCCTCGGCCGTGATCGATGATGCCAGCGAGCAGCCCGCTTCCAGATCGGGGATCAGCACGGTCTTTTCCGGGTTCAGGAGCTTCGCCGTTTCGGCCATGAAATGGACGCCGGCGAGCACGATAACCTCGGCATCGGTGCGCACCGCCTCGCGCGCCAGCGCCAGGCTGTCGCCGACGATGTCGGCAACGGTGTGGTAGATGTCCGGCGTCTGATAGTTATGCGCCAGGATGACCGCGTTTTTCTCGCGCTTGAGCTTCAAGATCGCAGCGATGTCGTCCGCCAGGATGCGCCACTCGAAGGGTGGCACATGCCGCTCGACGCGGCTGTAGAGCTCGGGCAGCGGCAACGGCGGGACGGGGGGGTTCGGCGCCGCGCGGGGGGTCGGGGTGTACAACACGGGAACAACTCCTGGTTAATGCTCATAATGAGCATTATTGGGGTCCGGAAAAGCCGGACGGCGGGGCGCCGGCCGGCAGCAGCTATTATGCTAGAGATGAGAATAAGGTCTCCCGACCTTTCGTCAACCCCCATGCGGCGAATAAGGTCGCATGCCTAGCCCTCGGGCGAACAGGCTTACCCCGGCTTGACCGAAGCGAGGTAGGTTCGGATCGTCGCCGTCCTGACAAGGAAGGATTCGGGTTAGCCATGTCCAAACGGCGCCGCGACCGGCGCTCCGCTGGTTTAGCCCGCCTCGCATGATTGGCCGCCGCGGAACCAGCAGCCGGAGAAGCCGAAGCGGCGAGATGGGCGGCATCATCGCCATGACGGCGCTGGTC
>VAZF01000051.1 GCA_005888425.1 Alphaproteobacteria bacterium | reverse complement strand
TAATCGTATTTCTTTCGCCCGCGCTTGTACGCCGTGCAGACCTTGATCTCGTCGAAGCCGTCGAGGACGTCGAGCTTGGTCAGCGCGATGCCGTCAATGCCGCCGATACGAATGGCCTGGCGCACCGCGACCGCGTCGAACCAGCCGCAGCGCCGGGGCCGTCCGGTCACGGTGCCAAATTCGCGTCCCCGCTCGCCGAGCGCCTGGCCGGTCGCATCGTCGAGCTCGGTCGGAAACGGGCCGGCGCCGACCCGGGTCGTGTAGGCCTTTGTGATGCCCAGCACATAACCGATCGCCGCGGGCGCCATCCCCGAACCGGCCGCCGCCTGGCCGGCCAGCGTGTTCGACGAGGTCACATAGGGATAGGTGCCGTGATCGACATCGAGCATCGCCGCCTGCGCGCCCTCGAACAGGATGCGGCGGCGCTGCCGCCGCGCCTCGCCGAGGAGGCGCCAGCACTGGTCGGCGTAAGGCAGGATCTTCGGCGCCACCGTGCGCAGCGCGCCGAGCAATTCGGCGCGGTCGATTTCCGCCTCGTCGAGACCGCGCAAGAGCGCGTTGTGATGCACCAACAGATCGTCGACCCGCTCTTCGAGCGCGCGCGGATCGGCGAGGTCGCAGACCCGGACGGCGCGGCGGCCGACCTTGTCCTCATAGGCCGGACCGATGCCGCGGCCGGTCGTGCCGATCGCCTTCTCGCCGCGTCGCGCATCGCGGGCGCGGTCGAGCCGGCCATGCGACGGCAGGATCAGGGCGGCATTGTCGGCGAGCTTCAGATTCTGCGGCGAGATGTCCAGCCCCTTCCCGCGCATCGTCTCGATCTCGTCGAGCAAGGCCCAGGGATCGACGACGACGCCATTGCCGATGATCGACAACTTTCCCGGTCGGACGATACCGGATGGCAGTAGGCTGAGTTTGTATTCGATGTTGCCGATGACCAGCGTATGCCCGGCATTGGCGCCGCCCTGAAAGCGGACAACGACATCGGCGCGTTCCGACAGCCAGTCGACGATCTTGCCCTTGCCCTCGTCGCCCCACTGGGCGCCGACGACCGCGACATTTCCCATCGCCTCCTCCTCGCCTAGCGCTTCGAGGCGGGCGCGAGCGGCTTTGGCTCGCGGTCCTCGATAACGTAGTCGCAGCCGAGGCGGCGCGCCTCGGCCCGCCAATCCTTGGCGGGCGCGAGCGCCACGACCGTGACCCAGCCCGCCTCGCGCAGGGCCTGCGCGTGCGCGCGGTCGGCGTCGAGCGGCACCAGAACGCGTCGCCGGCGCGGCGCTTCCGGAAGCGTGCGCAGGATCGTGTCGGTGTAGAGCGTGAAGCCGGTTGCCGGCTCGGGTGTCGCCGGATCGCCCGCCTGATAGCGGCCGCCGCGGCCCAATTCGCCGACCGGCCCATGCTCGGGATCGACTCGCGCGAAGAACGTAAAGCTGATCCCGGTGTGATACTCGAAGCCACGATTCTCGACCGGATCGACCGTGACCTTGAGGTTCGGCACGGCCGCGGCGAGCCCGTCGAGGACGGCGCCGAGCCGGTCGCGCTCCTCGCGCGCCCGTGCCGGCAGATCGAGCCGGTCGAGCGCCGCGCGCGTCGCAGGAGCAACCCCGGCGGCGGCAATCAGCTCGGCGAGCAGCGCGCCGGCCTTGCCCGCCAAAGTCGCGACGGCGGCCGTATCCTTGTGGTCGAGCGCGGCGCGCAAGGCCGCTTCGCGCGGCCCGGCGAGGCCATATGCGTCGACGATCGCCGGCACGAGCGTCGGCAGGGTCAAATCGACCGAGAGATGCGGCACCCCGACCGCCTGCAAGGCCTCGGCGGCGACGGCAACCGCCTCGACATCCGCCGGCGGCCCCTCGGCGCCGATCAGCTCCGCTCCGGCCTGGCCGATCTGCCGCTCCGGCCGCATCTCCGAACCTTTAACCCGGAGAACCTGACCGGCATAACTGAGCCTGAGCGGCCGCGGCATGTGCGACATCCGGCTGGCGGCGATGCGCGCGATCTGCGGCGTCATATCGGCGCGGACTCCGACCATGCGGTGCGAAATCGGGTCCATCAGACGGAAGGTGTCGCTCGCTGTCGCGGTCCCGGCGCCCGACAGCAGCGTCTCCTCGAACTCGACGAGCGGCGGCTCGACCCGCTGATAGCCGTGCGAAGCGAGGACGCCCATCAGCCGCGCGGTCGCCTCGGCCTCGATCTCCGCATCGGGCGGCAGCAGATCGTAGAGCCCGGCGGGCAGCAAGGCCGGATGCGGGGCGTCATTCATGGCGAATGGGTCATACGCCGGAATTGGTTCTGCAATCTCCGGCCATTGTGTAGCACGACCCGTTAACGAGGTGACGAAAAGCGCTCTCCGCCGCGAAAAAGTGCGGCACGGCTGGCCGATTGGCGGCTAAATTGAGTCGGCGGTCCCCTGCAACCGGAGACGACAGATGAAGCGACGCGATGTCCTCAAATCCGCCCTCGCCGGCGCCGCCGCGCTGTCGCTGCCGGGGGTCGTGCGCAGCGAGGCGCAATCGACGCTGACCTTTGTGCCGCATGCCGATTTGGCGTCGCTCGACCCGGTGTGGACGACCGCCGACATCACCCGCAATTTCTCGCTCGCCGTCTACGACACGCTCTATGCCTTCGACGCCGAGTTCAACGTGCAGCCGCAGATGGTCGCCGGCCAGACCACCTCGAGCGACGGGCTGCAGTGGGAGTTGACCCTGCGCGACGGGCTCAAATTCCACGACGGCAGCCCGGTCCTGGCAAAGGACTGCGTCGCGACGATCAAGCGCTTCGGGCAGCGCGACCCGATGGGTACGGCGCTGACCGCCCGCACCGACGAGGTCAGCGCGCCCTCCGACAAGGTCATCCGCTTCCGCCTCAAAAAGCCGTTCCCGCTGCTGACCTATGCGCTGGCCCAGGTCTATTGCGCGATCATGCCGGAGCGCCTCGCGCAGACCGACGCCGCCGAGCAGGTCAAGGAGGCGATGGGCAGCGGCCCCTTCAAATTTGTCGCCGCCGAGCGGGTGCCGGGCCAGCGCGTCGTCTTTGAGAAAAACAAGGATTACGTGCCGCGCGACGGCAAGGCGAGCTTCAACGCCGGGCCGAAGATCGTTTATTTCGACCGGGTCATCTGGAATTTCGTGCCCGATCCGGGGACCGCCTCGGCGGCATTGCAGCAGGGCGAGGTCGATTGGTGGGAAAACCCGCCGATCGACCTCGTGCCGCAATTGAAGAGCGACAAGAATCTCGTCGTCGCGGTCAAGGACCGCACCGGCGAAATCGGTTGCCTGCGCTTCAATCACCTGCACCCACCCTTCGACAAGCCGGCGGTCAGGCGGGCCGTCCTGACGGCGATCGACCAGAAGGATGTCATCACCGCCTTCGCCGGCGCCGAGCCGAGCATCATGAAGGTCGATGTCGGGCTGTTTGTGCCGGGGACGCCGCTCGCCAGCAATGCCGGCGTCGAGATCACCCGGGGCCCGAAGGACTACGCCAAGATCAAGCAGGAATTGGCGGCGGCCGGCTACAACGGCGAGAAGGTCGTCGTGCTCGCCGCGACGACGATCCCGTCGATCTGGGCGGAAGCCTCGGTTGCAACCGATGTCTTGAAGCAGATCGGCATGAACGTCGACCTGCAAGCCCTTGAATGGGGCGCCGTCGTGTCGCGCCGCGCGGTCAAGGAGCCGCCCGACCATGGCGGCTGGAACATCTTCTATACCTATCTCGGCGGGTTCGGGAACATCTCGCCAGGCCCGAACATCGCAATCCGCGGCACCGGCACAAAGGCCTGGTTCGGCTGGCCGACCGATCCGGAAATGGAGGCGCTGCGCGATCAATGGTTTGAGGCCCCAGACCTCGCTGCTCAACAGAAGATCGTCCGCGACATGCAGATCCATTTCTGGCAAAATCCGAGCTATGTCCCGCTCGGCATGTATGACCAGCCGATGGCATTCCATTCCTATTTGCAGGACGTGCGCGACGGCTGGCCGCAGTTTTACGGCGTGCGCCGGGTCTAACCGAAATGAAGGGATGACCTATACTTCAGGGTTAATTTTACCGATATCTATTGCACTTTGCGGTGGAAAGTACCAAAGTAACGACTGCATCGTCATCTTCCCCCCTCGACGGTGCAAAGAACGCTTCCGTCCTCCTCGACGGGGCTCGAAACCTCGGCCGCCCCCCGGCCGAGGTTTCGCATTTCTGGACGCACCCAAGCTTCAGAACCGCATAGCCTTCGCCTGGATCACATTGGGCAGGCGGCGCACGGTGTCGATCAGCTCAGCGCTCAGCGGCTGATCGACTTCGACCAGCGCGATCGCGTCCTCGCCTGCGGCAGTGCGCCCGAGATGGAATGTCGCGATGTTGATCTGTGCTGCGCCGAGCGTATGGCCCAACGCGCCGATAAACCCCGGTTTGTCATAGTTGCGAACAAACAGCATGTGGCGCCCAAGCTCGGCTTCGAGCGGGATGCCCTCGATCTCGACAAGGCGCAAGCGGTTCCCGGCAAAGACAGTCCCGGCAATGCTGCGCTGCCGCCGCTCGGTCGTCACCGTCACACGGATCAGGTTCTGGTAGTCGCCCTGGCCGGAGCGCTGCGTTTCGGCAACGCGAATGCCGCGCTTTGTGCAAAGCAGCTGAACATTGACAGGATTGACCGCGGCCAGCTGCGGCGACAACAGCCCCGCCAAGGCCGTCGCGGTCAGCGGCTTTTGATTCACCTGTGCGAGATCGCCTTCGTACTCGATCGCGACGGCGCGGATACCGGTCTCGGTCAATTGCCCGGCAAAGCTCCCGAGCTGTTCCGCGAGCGTGATGTAGGGCCGCAGCCGCGCCGCCTCCTCGGCTGTCAAGGAGGGCATGTTGACCGCGTTGGAGACGGCACCGGTCAACAGGAAATCCGCCATTTGCTCGGCGATCTGCAGCGCGACATTCTCCTGCGCCTCCGCCGTCGCCGCGCCGAGATGCGGCGTTGCGATAAAGTTCGCATGACCGAAGAGCGCATTGTCGCGCGCGGGCTCCTCGACAAAGACATCGAACGCCGCGCCCGCGACCTGGCCGCTGTCGAGCGCCGCGGCGAGGTCGGCCTCGACGACGAGCCCGCCCCGCGCGCAGTTGATGATCCGCACGCCACGCTTCATGCGGGCGATCGCGGCGGCGTCGATCAGATTGCGGGTCGCGTCGTTGAGCGGCGTGTGCAGGGTGATGAAATCGGCGCGAGCAAACAGCTCGTTCAGCTCGACCTTCTCGACGCCGATACCGCGGGCCCGTTCAGGCGATAGAAACGGATCGTAGGCAATGACCTTCATCTCCAATCCGAGTGCGCGCCCGGCGACGATCGCGCCGATATTGCCGCAGCCAATGACACCGAGCGTCTTGCCGAACAGCTCGACCCCGAGAAAACGCGATTTCTCCCATTTGCCGGCCTGGGTCGACCGATCTGCCATCGGGATCTGGCGGGCCAACGCAAACATCATTGCGATCGTGTGTTCGGCTGCAGTGATCGAATTGCCGTAGGGCGTATTCATGACGACGATGCCGCGCTCGGTTGCCGCCGCGACATCGATATTGTCGACCCCGATGCCGGCGCGGCCGATGACCTTGAGATCGCCCGCCGCGTCGAGCAGCTCGGCGGTGACCTTTGTCGCCGAGCGCACCGCGAGCCCCTCATAGCCCGGCAAGCGGCGCTGCAATTCGGCCGCGCCGAGCCCGGTCGCAACATCGGCCTCGATGCCGCGCGCGGTCAGGATCTCAACGGCGCGCGGGCTCAGCTCATCGGCGATCAATACCTTCGGCATTCGAAACTCCGGAAACGAACGCATTAACACAGGGGACGTCGGTGGTTTCGCCGTGGCCGCAGAGCAATAAATTTGCCACTGCGTCCGCCGCGACGCCTCTGCGCCCTCTGCGTTGAGGCGTTGCTTTATCAGGCGGCTTTGGCGGCCTCGCGCTGCTGCTCCCAGGCCCAGTCGAGCCAAGGCAGAAGCGCCTCGACATCGCTCCGCTCCACCGTCGCGCCGGTCCAGATGCGGATGCCGGGGGGCGAGGCGCGGTGGCTGGCGAGATCGTAGCCGGCGCCCTCGGCTTCGAGCCGGGCGGTCATCGCCCGCACGGTCGTAAACCGCGCCTCGTCCGACAAGCCGAGGAACCAGGGCTCGACGATTTCGAGTTGCGGCGAGGTGCAGGAGCGGGTCGCCGGGTCTTTTGCGAGAAAGCGCAGCCAGGGGCTGCGCTCCTCCCAGGCGGCAACCGCGGCAAGGTTGCCCTCGGCGCGCGCGATCAGCCCGTCGAGCCCGCCCGCCGACTCGGCCCAGCGCAATGAGTCGAGGGCATCCTCGACACACAGCATCGATGGCGTGTTGATCGTCTCGCCGCGGAAGATGCCCTCGATCAATTTGCCGCCGGATGTGAGCCGGAACAGCTTTGGCACGGGCCAGGGCGGCGTATAGCTCTGGAGCCGTTCGACGGCGCGCGGCGACAATGCCAGCATGCCGTGCGCCGCCTCGCCGCCGAGCGCCTTCTGCCATGACCAGGTCACGACATCGAGTCGTGCCGTTCCACACAAACACCGTGTCGCGGTCGGGATCGACGGCCGAGAGATCGGGGAGTTGGCCATAGGGCGCCTGCAAGACCCGCAGATCGGCCGGTTTGAGCTGGCGGGTTACGTCCTGGATCCAGCCCTCGCCAAAATTCTCCCAGGACAAGAGATCGATGCCGCGCGCCCCCAGGAGGGACCACAGTGCCAGCTCGACGGCGCCGGTGTCCGAGCCGGCGACGATCCCCAGCCGGTAATCGGCCGGCATCTGCAAGATCGCGCGGGAGCGCTCGATGACCTCAGCGAGCCGCGCCACCCCAGGCTTCGAGCGATGCGAGCGCCCGAGCAGGGCCCCCGACAGTGCCGCCGGCGACCAGCCCGGCCGCTTGGCGCAGGGCCCTGATGAAAAGCATGGGTTGGCCGGCCGGCGGGTCGGCTTTGTCATACCGCCCTTCCTCGCATCAAGGCCCGCTGCCGGGCCGCGGATTTCAGGAGGGCCGGAAGCTAGGCGCTGGACCGGCGAGGGTCAATGCAGGCACAGCAAACGCGCCACGATGTATCCGCGGCGCGTCGCTGGAAACCTGAATTGTAACAGAAAGCCGACTAGAAATCGGCTCGCTAAAAGATCGGGAGGCCGACTCCGCAGGGCTGCCACGCCTTGCGCACCTGCTCCTCGACGGCGAGCCCAGAGGAGGTCATCGGCGAGTGGGTCCGGCCAGACGTATCGGCATGTGAGCCGCCGATCGAGCCGACGAGGTGATCGATGAGCGCTTTATCGCGCCGATGCCAGATTTTGAAGAGACGGCGGGGGGAGCGCAGTTCGTTCATGTTTCCTCCCGGGGGTGAGGAGCGACATTACGTCGCGCCTTTGTAACGCGCGGCTACAAATAGTCAAGATTTGATTGCGTGGCAACCATCCAATTTCGCGACAAACGGCTGCTTTCATACAACTTATTTGGGCGTAGGCTGCCCGGCTGCTTCTGCCGTATGGTTAAAAAAGCGGAAAGACCCAGGGGAGGCTACGCCATGCGCTACGGCCTGTTCACGATGCCGTCGCACCCGCCGGAGCGCTCCCTCGGCGAGGGGCACCGCTGGGATCTGCAGACGCTCCGCTGGGCCGACGAGCTCGGCTTCGAGGAGGCATGGATAGGGGAGCACCACACCGCGATCTGGGAGCCTCACCCGGCGCCCGATCTGCTGATCGCGCAGGCGCTGATGGAGACAAAGCGCATCCGGCTCGCGCCGGGCGGCTTCCTATTGCCCTATCACCACCCGGCCGAGCTCGCCAACCGGGTCGCGATGCTCGATCACATGGCCCAGGGCCGGCTCAATTTCGGGGTCGCCGCCAGCGGCCTGCCGAGCGACTGGGCGATGTTCAATGTCGACGGCATGGCAGGCCAGCACCGCGAGATGACCCGCGAGGCTCTCGACATCATCCTCAAACTGTGGAGCGCCGAGGAGCCGTTCGACTACCAGG
Organism: Alphaproteobacteria bacterium; assembly: GCA_005888425.1. Taxonomy (GTDB): domain Bacteria; phylum Pseudomonadota; class Alphaproteobacteria; order ATCC43930; family CGMCC-115725; genus DATARH01. The sequence goes on along the minus strand of VAZF01000051.1, from coordinate 538 downwards.
GCAAGTATTGGCACGTCACCTACACCGATTTGATGCTGGAAACCTTACGGCCGCACATCAAGCCATTTCAGAGGCCGCACCCGCCGATCGGCGTCGCCGGCGTCAGCAAAGGCTCGGACACACTAAAGCTCGCCGGCGAGCACGGCTTTCTGCCGATGAGCCTCAACCTCAACCCCGGCTATGTCGCGAGCCATTGGGAGTCGGTCGAGGAAGGGGCGCGGCGCAGCGGCCGGAACCCGAGCCGCGCCGACTGGCGTCTCGTACGCGAGATCTTTGTCGCCGACACCGACGAGGAGGCTTGGCGCCTCTCCGTGGGCGCGCAGATGGGCCGGATGATGCGGGAATATTTCCTGCCCCTGCTGAAGAATGTCGGCGTCATCCAGTTCCTGAAGCACGACGAGGCGGTCGCCGACAGCGATGTCACCCCGGAATACTGCGCGACCCACAATTGGCTGATCGGCTCCCCCGCGACCGTCGTCGAGAAGATCGAGCGCATGTATGACGAGGTCGGCGGGTTCGGCAGCCTGCTCTTGTTCTG
>VAZF01000050.1 GCA_005888425.1 Alphaproteobacteria bacterium | reverse complement strand
TCGTCCAAATGGAGGTGCGGATGTCCTTGCCGTGCTTGACGCAGCATCGCGGGTGAGAAGTCGAGCCCGACCACCGACGCACCGCGCGCCGCCGCTGCTGCCGTGACGATCCCCGTGCCGCAACACACGTCGAGCAGCTTCATGCCGGCCCCAGTCCCGGCGGCATCGAGCAATGCCTCGACAAACGGCGCCGTCGCCTGCGCGAAGGTCGCCTCGTATTCGGCCGCCGCCTCTTGCCAGCCGGCATGCTCGAAGGCGCGCACCGCCTCCGGATCGAAACTCATGCTGCTTGCCCTCGTTCCGGCCAGCGCCGACGATAGCAGCGCATCAGGCAGGAGACGAGCGATGGAGATCGCGATTGTCGGGGGCGGCATCGCCGGGCTCGGTCTCGCTCTGAACCTGCAGCAGCGCGGGCTCCAGTGCCGGGTCTACGAGGCGGTGCCGGAGGTCAAGGAGCTCGGCGTCGGCATCACGCTTTTGCCGCACGCGATGCGCGAATTGGCGCGGCTCGGCCTGCAGGCGATCCTCGAACCGCTCGGCATCGAGAACCGGGAGAGCTGCTTCTTCAACCGGTTCGGACAGCTGATCTACCGCGAGCCGCGCGGCCGCTTTGCGGGGTACGACATACCGGAATTGGGCATGCACCGCGGGCGGCTGCACCGCGTTTTATACCAGGCCGCGCTCGAGCGGCTCGGCCGCGACCGCATCGTCACCGACCGGCGCTGCGTTCGCGTCGAGCAGGACGATGCCGGGGTTACCTTGCATTTCCAGGAGACGAGCACCGGCGCCACGTGCCCGCCGGTACCGGCGGACATCGCTGTCGGCTGTGACGGCGTTAATTCGACGGTGCGCGCCCAATTCTATCCCGGCGAGCAGCTCGTCTTCACCGGCATCAACACCTGGCGCGGCGTCACGCGCCGGCCGCCGATCCTGACCGGCCGCACCTATATGCGGGTCGGCTCGATCCGCACCGGCAAGATCGTCATCTACCCGATTATCGACAATGTCGACGGCAACGGAAACCAGCTGATCAACTGGACAACCGAGATCCAGACCGGCGGCGAGCAGCAGAACGACTGGAACAAACCGGGCCGGCTCGACGATTTCATTCATCTCTATGAGAGCTGGCGCTTCGACTGGCTCGATGTTGCCGAGCTGATCCGCCGCGCCGATGTCATTTTCGAATACCCGATGGTGGACAAGGACCCGATCGAGCGCTGGTCGTTCGGCCGCGTCACCCTGGCGGGCGATGCGGCGCATCCGATGTACCCGCGCGGCTCGAACGGCTCGGCGCAGGGGCTGGTCGATGCGCGCGTGCTCGCCGACTGCTTGTGCGAGGAGGCCGAGCCGGTCGCTGCGCTGCACGCCTATGAGGCGATCCGCGCCGGCCCGGCCGCCGATGTCGTCCGGACGAACCGCACCTCGCCGCCCGATTTCATCAACATCAAGGTCGAGGAGCTGACCGGCGACCGGCCGTTCGAGAAACTCGACGATTTCATCACGCAGGACGAGTTGCGCGCGCTGTCGGATCGGTACAAGCAGGTCGCCGGCTACAGCCTCGATCAGCTCCAGAACCGAGGCGGCCCCTCGGGTTCATAAGATTTGTTGGACGAGAGGCGGGTTTCTCGGCAATCTCCGGTCGCCCGAGCGGCGTTGTCGTGCATCTTTTTTGGATCGGGCCTGGATCGTCTCACCGGCTGATTGGTTTTCTCCAATAATGCCGCAGTCGATACCCCTGGGGTGCGAAACGGCGCATCGAAGACAGGCTGCAATGGCCGTCGCTCCGCCTCCGAGCACAATTCCGTTCGCCGGACGGCGCCTCGCCGGTCAGCCTGCCGGCGTCTTGCGGTGCTGACACTTTTCAGGCGCACGATGCCGGACACCACGGCCCCGCAAACCGCTTCAGCAGAAACCGCACCGGCGCCGTCGGGTCACCGCCCGCCAAGCACTGGCCCCGCTCACAATCTGACCATTGCGGCCCTCGGGGTCGTGTTCGGCGATATCGGCACCTCGCCCCTCTATGCCATCAAGCAATGCTTTCATGATGGGTCGGCCGTCACCGAGCCGCGCGTCTTTGGCGTGCTGTCGCTGATCATCTGGGCGCTGACGATCGTCGTTACCGGGAAATACGTGATCCTGCTGATGCGTGCCGATAATCGCGGCGAGGGCGGCATCTTTGCCTTGACGATCCAGGCATTGGTCGCGACCGAAGGCCGGCGAAACCGCTGGATCCTCGTCGCCGGGCTGATCGGCGGCTCCCTGTTCTTTGGCGATAGCGTGCTGACCCCGGCGATCTCCGTCTTGAGCGCGGTCGAAGGTCTGGAGGTGCGAGCGCCGGAGCTGCAGCCCTATGTGATACCGCTCACGCTGGTGCTGCTGATCGTCCTGTTCATGGCGCAGCGGCGCGGCACGGGGCGCGTGGGCGGCTTCTTCGGCCCGGTGCTGATCCTCTGGTTCTCGGTACTTGGGTTTCTCGGGTTGACGCAAATCGCGCAAAATCCCGGCATCCTCAAGGCGTTGAACCCGCTCTATGGGATCGAGCTGATTGTCAGCGACCCCGTTGATGGCTTCGTGCTGTTGGGTGCGGTCGTCCTCGCGGTGACCGGCGCCGAGGCGCTTTATGCCGATATGGGGCATTTCGGACGAGCGCCGATCCGCCGCGCCTGGTTCTATATCGTGTTCCCCTGTCTTCTCCTGAATTATTTCGGCCAGGGTGCGCTGCTGCTGGCCAACCCCGAGACCTTGCAGAACCCGTTCTATTACCTGGCGCCGGATTGGGCCGTATTTCCGCTCGTCGCGTTAGCCTCGGCAGCCACCGTCATCGCCTCTCAGGCGGTGATCTCGGGGGCATTCTCGCTGAGCCGCCAGGCGGTCCAGCTCGGCTATCTGCCGCGCATGCAGGTGCGGCACACCTCCGAGCAGGCGATCGGCCAGGTCTTCCTGCCGGAGGTGAACAGCATTCTGCTCGTCGCGGTGGTCGTGACGGTGCTCCTTTTCCGCTCCTCGGACTCGCTGGGTGCGGCCTACGGCATCGCGGTGACCGGGACGATGACGGTCGATACGATCCTCGGCTTTACCTTTCTGTACATGGGCGCCCGGTGGCCGCTCTGGTTGCTGATCCCGCTCTTTGGGCTCTTCGCGATCGTCGATCTGTCGTTTTTCGGCGCCAACCTGCTGAAGGTGACCGAAGGCGGCTGGTTCCCGCTGATCGTCGCTTCACTGGTCTTCAGCATCATGGGGACGTGGTGGCGCGGCCGCCGTCTGCTGGCAGCGCAGCGGGCGCGCGATGCGATGCCGCTCGATCTCTTTATCGAGACGCTACGGCCGGAGCGGCCGGTCCGGGTGCCGGGCACGGCGATCTTCATGACGCGCGATTTGACGCAGGTGCCGGTCGCGCTGCTGCATGCATTAAAGCACTATAAGGCGCTGCATGAGCGCGTCGTCATCCTGCAGGTCGATACCGCGGGTGTACCGCATGTACCGGACGAGCGCCGCCTGGAGATCCAGGAAATCGGCAAGGGCTTCTACACGATGCTGGTGCATTACGGCTTTATGGACGAGCCGAACATCATGCGCGCCCTGGCGCTTTGCCGGATGCAGCATTTTCATGTCAACCTGATGGAGACCTCGTTTTTTATCGGGCGGGAGAAGATCCGGCCGCGGCCACGGCGGACCGGCTTCTTGCGCTGGCGGGACCGGCTCTTCATCTTTCTCACCAACGTCGCGGTCGACGCGACCGAGTTCTTCCGCATTCCCCCGAACCGGGTCGTAGAGCTCGGCGGCCAAGTCGAGATCTGACAAAAGGCATAGGGATCGCGCCGTGGAGGCGGTTTACCCGCTCAACGGATTGCCGACGGAGAACACGTGGCCCAAACTGCCTCGTTGCCGGCGAGCGCCGCGATCAGCCCCGATCTGCGGCACAGCCTGACGCTGGCGGCGCTCGGCGTCGTCTATGGCGATATCGGCACCTCGCCGCTTTACGCGGTCCGCCAGTCGCTGGTCGAGTTTGCCGATACGAGCGAGCCGTCGATCTTGGGCACGCTTTCCTTGATCGTCTGGACGCTCGCGCTGGTCGTGACGGTCAAATACGTCTTTGTCATCATGCGCGCCGATAACCGCGGCGAAGGCGGGTTGTTGGCGCTGACCGCCCTGGTGCTGCGCACCACGAACCGCAACCAGAGGCGGCACCTGTGGATCATGGCGGCGGGCTTGGTCGGCGCCGCGCTGTTCTACGGCGATGGCGTCATTACCCCGGCGATCTCGGTGTTGAGCGCCGTCGAGGGGCTCAAGGTCGCGACACCGCTCTTCGAGCCCTACATCATTCCGATCTCGCTGGTGCTGCTGACCGCGTTGTTCATCGTTCAGCGCCGCGGCACGGCGGCAATCGGCGGGCTGTTCGGGCCGATCATGGTGGTCTGGTTCGCGGTCCTGGCGGTGCTCGGCATCTGGAGCATCGCGCGGCAGCCGCACATCCTGTTGGCGGTAAACCCCTATTACGGCCTGGCGCTCCTCGTGCGGCATCCCTGGCACGGATTTCTGATGCTGGGCGCGGTCTTTCTCGCGGTTACCGGCGCCGAGGCGCTCTATGCCGATATGGGGCATTTCGGCCGCCGCGCCTTGCGGCGCCTGGCTCGGCCTTGTCTTCCCGGCGCTGTTGTTGAACTATTTCGGACAGGGCGCGCTGCTGCTTGGAGACCCGGCGGCGCTCGAAAACCCGTTCTACCGGCTTGTGCCGAACTGGGGGCTTTACCCCCTTGTCGCCCTGTCCTCGATCGCGACGATCATCGCCTCGCAGGCGGTCATCTCCGGCGCTTTCTCGTTGAGCCGACAGGCGGTGCAGCTCGGTTACCTGCCGCGACTCGAAGTGCGCCACACCTCGGCGACCGAGATCGGGCAGGTCTATGTGCCGCCGATAAATTGGGGGCTGCTGCTGGCGGTTATCATCCTCGTGCTGTTCTTCCGGTCATCCGACAATCTGGGTGCGGCGTACGGGATTGCGGTCAGCGGCATGATGCTGATCACTACGGGTCTCGCCTTTCTCTACATGCGCGCCCACGGCTGGAGCCTCGCCGTTGCGGTGCCGGTGTTCGCGCTTTTCGCGCTGGTCGATCTGACGTTCCTGTCGGCCAACATGCTGAAAATCATCGAAGGCGGCTGGTTCCCGATCGTCGTCGCCGCGCTGGTTTTCACAATCATGGGAACATGGTGGCGCGGCCGCCGCATCCTCGCCGAGCAGCGCGCCCGCGATGCGATGCCGCTGACGCAGTTCGTCGAGATGCTCAACCCGGAGCGGCCGGTGCGGGTGCCCGGCACGGCGATCTTTATGGCGCGCGACCTGAACCAGGTGCCGAGCGCATTGCTGCATGCGCTGAAGCATAACAAAGCCCTGCACGAGCGGGTTGTCATGATGCAGGTCGACACCGAGGACGTGCCGCACGTGCTCGATGACCGGCGGCTCGAAATCGCTGAGATCGGCAAGGGCTTCTACACGATGCGGGTGCGCTACGGCTTTATGGACGAGCCCAACATCATGCGCGCCCTCGCGCTCTGCCGGGTGCAGCATTTCCGTATTAATCTGATGGACACGTCCTTTTATATCGGCCGCGAGAAATTGCGGCCGCGCGGCACCGGCTTCCTGCGATGGCGCGACCGGCTGTTCATGTTCATGAACAGCCTGGCGCTCGATGCTACGGAGTTTTTCCGCATTCCACCGAACCGGGTCGTCGAGCTCGGCGGCCAAATCGAAATTTAGCGGCCCCTCGCCTCAACCGCTCTCCCCCCGCAGCCGGCTTTGCACAAAAACCCCCAACACGCCGTCATTCCGGGGCGACGCCGCAGGCGGCGAGCCCGGAATCCATTTTCCAGAGGCCGGTGTTCATGGATTCCGGGCTGCCTCGCTCCGCTCGGCACCCGGAATGACCATAATTGTGCGAGGCGCCCTCAGCCGGGGAAAAGGGGCGTCTCAGTGGATCTCGTCCTGCTCGCGATAGGCCTGCCGCAACCGGTCAACCGAGAAGCCCGGCTGCTTCGAGGCTTCGATCAGCACTTTCTCGCGGCGCGTCAAGAGATCGATCGCCTCCGGAATTTTGCCGACCGCCTCGGGCGGGATCACCACGGCGCCGTGCCGGTCGGCATGGATGATGTCGTTGGGCGAGACGACCATGCCGCCGACGGTTACCGTGCCGCCGAACTCGACGAGATGGACATGCGCATGACTCGGCATGATCGAGCCGGCCAGCACGAAGAAGCCGCTCGCCATGGCGTCGAGATCGCGCACCGAACCGTCGGTGATGACGCCGGTGCAGCCGAGCCCCTTATGGACATGCGTCTGCACCTCGCCCCAGAAGGCGCCGAACCCGGTATCGGGCGCATCGATGTCCTGGATCACCGCGAGGCTCGGCAGCGGCTCGGCGGCGATGTGCTCGTAATAGCCGAGGCGGATCCGGTTGGCGCTCTCCCGGTCGCGCGGATGCGGCTCGCGCGAGCGGATCATCGCCGTCCGCGCGAAGGCGACGACCGGCTTCATCTCCGGAAAGCAGGCGACCAGCGGCCGGCGGGTAAAGCCGATCGCGCGCCGCGCCGGGACGACGATTTCGAGCGCGTTGCAGATCGTCGGGGTATCCCAGGCGCGCAGCGCCTCGAGGCTGTGGCGATCGGGCAGGCTGGGCATCATGTCTCTCCGGCCGGTCAAGGTTCGCCCCGGCTTTAGGGGCAACGCCGTCCGGCCGCAAGGGCTTTTCCGCCGCGCCGCTTTCGCGCATCATTTGCCGCAGCAAACCCGAAAGGACGCCGATGAGCTACACCGTCAGCCATTTCGAGATCCGTGCCCGCGATCCGGCCGCGATGGAAAAGTTCTACACGGACGTGCTCGGCTTCATCGTGAGCGACCGCGGCGTCCTCGACGCGGGACCGATGAAAGGCCGGGAGCTGATCTTCCTCAGCCACAGCCCCGAGGAGCACCACCAGATCGTGCTGATTCCGAGCGATGCGCAAGCATCGGGGAGCGGCATCGGGCATGTCGCGTTCCGCGTCGACAGCCTCGACGAGGTGCGTAGCGTCTATGAGAAGGTGCGGAAGCTGCCGTACGCCAAGCCCGAGCCGGTGTCGCACGCCAACACCTGGTCGGTCTATTTCCGCGATCCCGAGGACAATCGCATCGAGGTGTTCACGCAAACGCCGTGGCACGCGACCCAGCCCTGTCGCTTCGATGTCGATTACGACCAGCCGGATGAGACGCTGAAAGAGGCGACACGCGGCACCGCCAAGACGCTGGCCGGCTTCACGGCGACGGAGGAATGGCAGGAGGCGTTCAGCCGACGTTTCGCCGACGCGAAATAGTCAGCGGCAGTTTGGCCGCGAGCGACGGATTGTCCGAGAGCCTTTGGGCTTAGACGCCCGTCTTGGCGCTGATCAGGAGACTGAGCGGCAGCGCCAGCAGGATCAAGGTGACGAGCAGCGCGAGCACGCGTTCGGCGCGGCTCC
>VAZF01000049.1 GCA_005888425.1 Alphaproteobacteria bacterium | reverse complement strand
ACGTCTTCGTGCCCCTATTGCAGCAGCAATTTCCAGAGATCGTCGATTTCTGGCTGCCGCCCGAGGGCTGTTCCTACCGGATCGCAGTCGTTTCGATCCGCAAGAGCTATCCCGGCCACGCCAAGCGCGTGATGATGGGGATCTGGTCGTTTCTGCGGCAGTTCATGTACACAAAATTCGTCATCGTCGTGGATGACGACATCGCCGTGCGCGACTGGAAGGATGTCATGTGGGCGGTCTCGACCCGCATGGACCCGGTGCGCGACGTGACGCTGATGGAGAACACGCCGATCGATTATCTCGACTTCGCCTCGCCGGAATCCGGACTCGGCGGCAAGATCGGCCTCGACGCGACCAACAAACTGCCGCCCGAAACGCATCGCGAATGGGGGCGGCCGATCCGCATGGCCGACGAGGTCATCGCCGAGGTTACGCGCAAATGGGCCGAATACGGCCTCCCCGGCTCGGGCAAGCCGATCTGGAAATAGCGTTATTCCCAAAGATCTCGGTGCATCTGTGCTGAGACAAGTTTTTTAGGATGAGCAATGGCGGACCAGAAATTCGACAAGGAAACCGCGAACGATATCGACCTGTTGCAGGATGTCATCGGCAAGGCGTTGAAGGCCGGCGCCGACGCCGCGGATGCGGTGCTTGTCGAAGGCACCTCGCTGTCGCACGCCCGCCGACTGGGAAAGACCGAGAAGCTTGAACGCTCGGAGGGCCAGGATCTCGGGCTGCGCGTCCTGGTCGGCAAACAGCAGGCGATTGTGTCATCGAGCGACCGCTCGCCGAAAATGCTTGCGGAGCTCGTCGAGCGCACCGTCGCGATGGCACGCGCCGTCCCGGAAGACCCGTTCTGCGGCCTGGCCGATCCTTCCGAAATCGCTCGCGGCTGGCCGAGCCTCGACATGATGGATCCGGTGGAGCCCAGTGCCGAACAGCTGATCGAGCGGGCGCGCGCCGCGGAAGAAGCCGCGCTCGCGGTCGAGGGCATCACCAATTCCGAAGGCGCCGAAGCGGGCTGGGGCCGGTCGCGCGTCGCGATTGCCGCCTCCAACGGGTTCGCCGGCGGCTATTCCGGCTCGCACCACGCGATCAGCGCCTCGGTCATCGGCGGGTCGGGCAACGCCATGGAGCGCGACTACGATTTCGCCAACAGCGTCTACGGCGCCGATCTGCGCGATCCGGCGGAGATCGGCCGCAGCGCCGGCGAGCGCACGATCCGGCGGCTCGGCGCCCGCAAGATGCCGACCTGCCGCTGCCCGGTCGTATTCGATCCGCGCGTCGCGCGCAGCTTCATCTCGCATTTCTTGGGGTCGATTTCGGGACCCTCGATCGCCCGCGGCACGAGCTTTCTGCGTGACAAGCTGCACCAACGGATTTTCCCGGAAGCGATCACGATCACCGAAGACCCGCACCGCCAGCGTGGCCATCGCTCGAAGCCCTTCGACGCCGAGGGCATCGCCAATCAGCGGCGGGCTCTTATCGATAAGGGTGTGCTGACGACCTGGCTCTTGGATCTGCGCTCGGCCCGCCAGCTCGGCATGAAGACGACGGGGCACGCCGCGCGCGGCACGGCCTCGCCGCCCTCGCCGGCCGCGACAAACATCTGGATCGAGCCTGGGAGCGCCAGCCCGGCCGAGCTCATGGGCGACATCAAAAGCGGGTTCTATGTCACCGAGCTGATGGGCATGGGAGTCAACGGCATCACCGGCGATTACAGCCGGGGGGCTGCCGGGTTCTGGATCGAGAACGGCCAGATCACCCACCCGGTGAGCGAGATGACAGTTGCAGGCAACCTCAACGAGATGTTCGCGCGCATGACCGCCGCCAACGATCTCGAATTCCGCACCGGCGCCGATTCGCCGACCTTGCGCATCGACGATTTGACCGTCGCCGGCGCCTGAGGCTCAGATCGGGTGCCGCCGACCTTGCCAATCCCGCCGCCCGCCTCTAACACTGGCGGCGGGGCCCATGCAGGACAAATCGGGTATTTCGGCACAAGCGTTAAGTTCGCTCGCCCTGGTGCGGCGGCTGGTGCGCGACTTCATCTGGCGATATGCCAGCTGGATTGCGTTCGCCTTTGTCTGCATGGGCATAGCGGCCGCAAGCACGGCATTGCGCGCCTGGCTCATGGAGCCGGTGCTCGACCGCATCTTTATCGCGCGGGACGCTTCGCTCCTCCTTCTGCTCGGCGGCGCCGCGCTGGTTCTGGCATTCCTCAAGGGGTTTGCCGATTACGGCCAGACCGTGCTGATGAACCGGGTCGGCCAGCGGGTCATCGCCGATGTCCAGAAGGCCTTGTTCGCGCGGCTGATCCGCGCCGACCTTAGCTATTTCAACGCCACTTCAAGCGGCCTCCTGATATCGCGGCTAACCAACGATGTCGGGCAGCTGCGCAGCGCCGCCGCCAACGTGCTGGCCGGCATCGGCCGTGACGCGGTCACTGTCGTGTTCCTGGTCGGGCTGATGTTCTACCAGGACTGGCTCTTGGCGCTGATCGCGTTCTTCGCGTTTCCGCTGGCGATCCGGCCGATCATCGGCATCGGGCGCCGCATGCGCCGCGTCTCGGCTAACACGCAGATTGAGATGGGTCAGCTGACGACGCTGTTGAGCCAGACCTTTCAGGGTGCCCGCCACGTCAAGGCCTACGGCATGGAGGAATATGAGGAGCGGCGCGCCGGCCGACTTATCGAGCGGGTCTTTGCGCTTGTCGACCGCGCCAACCGCACCCGCGCGCGCGCGACGCCGATGATGGAAGCTCTCGGCGGCGCGGCAATCGCGGTCGTGATCCTCTATGGCGGCGGACAGGTGATCAGTGGCGCGCGCACGCCCGGCGCCTTCTTCTCCTTCATCACGGCGCTGCTCCTCGCCTATCAGCCAATCAAGGCGCTGGCGATCCTGAACGCCAATCTGCAGGAGGGTCTCGCCGCGGCGCAGCGCGTCTTCCAGGTGCTCGACATCGAGCCGGCGATCCGTGACATGCCGGGGGCGCGGCCGTTACGCGTCTCGGCCGGTGAAGTGCGGTTCGAGGAGGTTCGGTTCGGCTATCATCCCGCGACCATCGCGCTCGACGGCATCTCGCTGACGGTGCCGGGCGGCGGCACGGTCGCGCTCGTCGGGCCGTCGGGCGCCGGCAAATCGACCATGCTGAACCTGATCCCGCGCTTCTACGAGGTCGATCAGGGCGCGATCTCGATCGATGGGCAGGATGTTCGGGCGGTAACCCTGGAGGCGCTCCGCGCATCGATCGCGCTCGTCGCGCAGGAGGTCAGCCTGTTCGACGACACGGTCCGCGCCAATATCGCCTACGGCCGGTTCGGCGCATCGCAAAGCGATATCGAGGCGGCGGCGGCCGCCGCCGGGGCCGACCATTTCATCCGCGAATTGCCGGAGGGTTACGACACGGTTGTCGGCGAGCACGGCATGTTGCTGTCGGGCGGCCAGCGCCAGCGCTTGGCGATCGCCCGCGCGATGCTGAGGGATGCGCCGATCCTGCTGCTCGACGAAGCGACTTCGGCGCTCGACGGCGAGTCTGAGCGGCAGGTTCAGACGGCACTGCGCAGCCTGATGAAGGGCCGCACGACAATTGTCATTGCGCACCGCCTCTCGACCGTTATCGGTGCCGATCTGATCTGTGTATTGGATCGCGGCCGCATCGTCGAGACCGGGCGGCACGCCCAGCTCCTTTCGCGCAACGGCCTTTACGCGCGCCTCTATGAAACCCAGTTCGCCGGCGAGCACGATCTGCCGGCAACGGCTGGGGCGGCCGCCGCGGCGGGATAGTGCAGACGTGAAGGCGCCGAGCCGCTGGGGCCGCCATCTCTTCCACAGCGAAGGTCTGCGGCGCCTCCTGTGCTGGGTCATTCAGCTCTACATCCGGTTCGTCTACCGGACAAACCGCTGGAGTGTCGAAGGCGGCGACATCCCGCTGCGGCTGCGCCAACAGGGGCGGCCCTTTATTCTCGCCTTTTGGCATGGCCGGCTGCTGATGATCCCGATGGTGTGGCAGCGCCTTGCGCCGATGCACATGCTGATCTCGTCGCATCGCGACGGGCGGATCATCGCCGATGCAGTGACGTATTTCGGGGTCAACTCGATTGCCGGCTCGACCCGGCGCGGCGGAATGACCGCGCTGCGTATCATGCTCAAGCAATTGGCGGCGGGCGATTGCGTCGGCATCACGCCAGACGGGCCGCGCGGTCCGGCGATGCACGCCAGCACGGGCATCGTCAATGCGGCGCGCCTCGCCCGCGTGCCGATCGTGCCGGTGACCTTCGCGACGAGCGGACGGTGGGTGCTGAGCACCTGGGACCGGTTTCATCTCGCTCTGCCATTTGGGCGCGGCGTGTTCGTTTGGGGCGAGCCGATCGAGGTCGAACCGGAGCTCGACGAGGCCGGTGTCGAACACGCCCGCCTCCTCGTCGAGAACCGCATGAATGAAATGGCGGAGCACGCCGACCGGCGGGTGGGGCGCAGCTCGGGGGATCGACGGCAATCCACTGTGCTTCCTGCCCTATATCGAGCACTGACCGCCGCGTTGACCCCGTTTGTTCGGCTTTTTCTCAAGCGCCGCCAGTACCGCGGCAAGGAAGACAGAGCGCGCGTCGGCGAGCGGCTCGGCATAACCGGGGTGCGGCGTCCGCCGGGACCGCTCGTCTGGCTCCATGCCGCCAGTGTCGGCGAAGCCGCTTCGGTACTGGCGCTGATGCAGCGCATCGTCGAGGAGCGGCCCCGGATCGGCATTGTGGCGACGACCGGCACGGTTGCCGCGGCGCGGCTGCTCGAAACCCGGTTGCCCGAAGGCGTGATTCATCAATTCGTGCCGGTTGACCTGCCGCACCCGGTCGAGCGGTTTCTCGATCATTGGCGCCCCGATCTGGCGATCTGGGTCGAGTCCGAGTTGTGGCCGAACCTCGTTTTGGAAACGCATCGCCGCGGCATCCCGATGCTGCTGCTGAATGCCCGGTTGTCGGAACGCTCGGTCACGCGGTGGCGCGCTTTGCCCGGCCTGATCCGGCCGATGCTGCAGGCCTTCGCCTTGTGCCTGGCGCAGGACGAGATCCAGGCGGAACGCTTGAGCCGGCTCGGCGCGCGCGCTGTCGCGAGCGTCGGCGATCTCAAAACCGCCGCGGAGCCGCTCGCCGCGGACCCGGCGGCGCTCGACAAGTTGCGGCATCAGATCGGCGCGCGACCCGTATGGCTCGCGGCCAGCACGCATCCCGGCGAAGAGGAGATCGCCGCCGCGGCGCATCGTTCGATTGTCCGATCGCATCCCGGGCTGCTGACGATCATCGCGCCGCGTCATCCCGTGCGCGGCGAGGCGATCACCAAGGTGCTGGAGGCGAGCGGTCTTCGGGTTGCCCGGCGCGCGCGCAGCGAGCCGATCACTCGCGAGACGGATGTTTATCTGGCCGACACCTTAGGCGAGCTCGGGCTCTTTTTCCGGCTGTCCGGCATCGCGTTGATCGGCGGCTCTCTCGCGGGAAAGGGCGGCCACAACCCATTCGAAGCGGCGCGTCTCGATTGCGCCGTATTACACGGACCGGACATGGCGAATTGCGCCGCGATGGCCGATGCCCTTGCGGCGGCCGGGGCGAGCGAGACCGTGCGCGATGCGGAAACCCTCGCGCGGGCCGTGATGCGGCTCCTCGATGACCCGCAGCTCCGGCATGCGCGAGCCGCGAATGCGCGGCAGGTTGCCGCTGTGGGCTCTGCCGCGCTCGACACGGTGCTCGATCGTATTGCCCCTTGGCTCGACGCGCTGGGCCCTATCGAAGCCGCGAAGATGCCGTCGGCGACACCCCGCGCGGTTGCCGTTCGCCATGCCGATGCGCGCGCCTGAATTCTGGCACGAGCCGCCGGGGCTCGCCGCCGGCCTTCTTGCGCCCGCCGGCGCGGCCTGGGATCTGGCGGCGCGGCTGCGACGCGCCGCGGCGCGGCCCTACCGCGCGCCGCTGCCGGTGTTGTGCGTCGGCAATCTGGTGGCCGGCGGCTCGGGAAAGACGCCGGTCGCGCTGTCGCTCGCGCGTTTGTTTACCGACCGCGGAATTGCCGTGCATGTCGTGACCCGCG
>VAZF01000048.1 GCA_005888425.1 Alphaproteobacteria bacterium | reverse complement strand
GATCGGCCAGGGACACGAGACGACGTTCCCGCAGATCCTCGCCGACCGCCTTGGCTTGCAGAACGAGACGATCCGGCTCGTGCAGGGCGACACCGATCTGATCCCGATGGGCGGCGGCCACGGCAGCTCGCGCGCGACCTACATGGGCGGCACCGCGATCTGGCGCGCCGCCGACATCATCATCGAAAAGGGGAGACGCATCGCCGCCGAGGCCATGGAGGCGGCCGAAGCCGATATCGGTTTTGAGGACGGGCAGTTTGTCGTTGCCGGCACCGACCGCGCCGTCGATTTATTACGGATCGCGCGGATCGCGCGCGAGGCCGGCGAGCCGCTCGACACCTATTACGCCTGGACACGCGAATGGATGACGTTCCCGAACGGGGCTCATGTCGCGGAGGTCGGGATCGACCGCGAGACCGGCGAGGTGAGGATGGCCCGCTACACGGCGATCGATGATTACGGCGTGATGGTCAACCCGATGGTTGCCGCCGGGCAGGCGCATGGCGCGATCGCGCAGGGCATCGGTCAGGCGCTCCTCGAAGGCGCGCATTACGACCCGGAATCCGGGCAGGTGCTCGCCGGCTCCTTTATGGATTACGCGCTGCCGCGCGCCGACGACCTCGTGCCGTTCGAATTGGGCTTCAACCCGACGCGCTGCACGACCAACCCGCTCGGCGTCAAAGGCTGCGGCGAAGCGGGCATGGTCGGCGCCTTTCCGGCGATCGCCAGCGCAATCTTGGACGCGCTCGCGCCGCTCGGGGTCGGCAGGATCGACGGGCCGGCAAACGCTTATCGGGTGTGGCGCGCGCTCGGCGCGGCGCGGGCGAAGAGCGGATGACCGGCGCGACGCTCGGTTCTTACTGTTGATGCGGTCTGGCGAGAGGCGCGCTGCGCGAGTATATCTGAGCCGGTCGTGCGCTCCGGCGCGCCGCTTTGCCGAGAGTGTCCCCGTAGCTCAGCCGGATAGAGCATCGGTTTCCTAAACCGGGGGTCGCAGGTTCGAGTCCTGCCGGGGACGCCACCCTCTTTTACGCTAACCTACGATAAATCGAGGAAAATAAGCGTTTCTGACCGTCTCTTCGAGGCGGCGAGATCTGGGCTTGAGCAGGATCAGGGAGAAGATCAGTGTTGCCGCCGCATAGGCGAGACAACCCGCAGCCGCGGTGCCGCCGCCAGGCGCGTGCGGGAAGGCTGGCGGGACCATCAATGGCGAGCTGCCTCATCCGCGCGCAGCGGGGTAAAGAAAGCGGCTCCAAACCAGGCACAGCTCGGACGCGCTTGGACGCGATCGGGACTGCCGGTGAGCTTTTACGGTATTCTTCGGCAGGAAATGTGCATAGGTGGCGGAGTAGGCGGATGCAAGCGGTTTGCTGCCGGGAATGGGGACCTCCCGACGTGCTGCGGCTCGAGAACGTCGCCCGGCGGGAGCTGGCGCCTTCCGAGGTCCGTATTCGCGTCGAGGTTGGCCGCGCTGTCGACGGCGTTCGAATTGGGCAGCGGGTTCTCGCGGTGTTGCGCAACGGCGGCGGCTATGCCGAAGAAATCTTAGTTAATGCCGCCGCGGTGGTCTCAATCCCGGGCCCGATGGATTTCGTCACCGCCGCTGCTTTTCCGGTCGCCTACGGAACGTCTCAATTCGCTCTGACGCAGCGTGGGCATTTGCAAGCGAACGAGACGCTGCTCGTGCTCGGCGCCGCCGGCGGGGTCGGGCTGACTGCGGTCGAAATCGGCAAGATCCTAGGTGCACGGGTCATCGCCGCGGCGGGTGGCCCGGAAAAGCTCGCCATTGCGCGCGAACACGGCGCGGATGAGTTCATCGATTACCGGCAGGAAAGCATCCGAGACCGGGTGCGCGCTTTAACGGATGGGAAAGGCGTGGATGTCGTCTTTGATCCGGTCGGCGGCGATGCGTTTGACCAGGCGCTGCGCGCGGTCAATTGGGAAGCGCGGATGCTGGTCATCGGTTTTGCCGGTGGCCGCATTCAGGCGGTTCCAGCCAATCTGATCCTGGTCAAGAACATATCCGTAATTGGCGTGGTCTGGGGAGCACAGGCCGAGCGCGACCCGGTGCTGATCAGCAGCTATCTCTCGGAATTGCTGAGTTGGTGGGAGGCGGGCAAGCTCAAGCCGGTGATCGCAAAAGTGTTCCCTCTGGCCCGAGCCAGTGACGCGCTGACCGCGCTGTTGTCGCGCCAGTACGCCGGCAAAATCGTTCTCGAAACGTAATTGCCGACGAGCGTCAGACGAGTGTGTCGCTCGCCCGTTCCAGCTCGGCACGAAAGCCGGGATCGCTGATCGCGATCAGAGCGCGAGCGCGCTCGGCGAGCGTGCGCCCGCGCAGGTCGGCGATGCCGTGTTCGGTGACCACACAATCCGCCTCGGCGCGAGGCGTTGTGACCACTGCGTCAGTCAGCTTGGCGACGATGCGCGAACGAGTACGATCCCGATTGGTCGATTGCAGCGCGATAATGGATCGTCCTCCCGCTGCCCGGTTGGCAGCACGAATAAAGTCCATCTGCCCACCGACGGCGCCGATATGCCGCCCTCGCGCCGTTTCGGCATTTACCTGGCCGGTCAGGTCGACTTCGAGCGCACCGTTGATCGCGACGAAGCGGCGGAATTGGCCGAGAACCAGCGCGTCATGCGTATATGAGGTGGCGCGGATTTGGATTGCAGGATTGCGATCGGCAAACCGGTAGAGCCGGCGCGTTCCCATCAGCATCGTGCCGACCGTAACGCCCGGATCGATTTCCTTGTGCCGGTTATCGACGATGCCGGCCTCCATCAGATCGGCGATCCCATCTCCGATAGCTCCGGAATGGACACCCAGGCCTCGCTTAGCCGAGAGCGCGCGGGTCACCGCCTCGGGAACCGCGCCGAGGCCCAATTCGATGGTGGCACAGTCGGGGATTAGACTGGCAACGTGATCGGCAATGGAACACTCGATCGGTCCTCGCGGCCGGGCCGGCAGTTCGATCGGGGGCTCCCGGGCCGGCACGAGCATATCGATTAAGCCTGGATCGATCACCGTATCGCCGCAGGTCCACGGCAGTTCCGGGTTGATCTGGGTGATTACCAATCGCGCTTGGCCAATCGCGGCGTGCAGGTGCTCGATACCGAGCCCAGCATTGTAACGCCCCGCGTTGTCTGGCCCGCTCGCCTGCAGCAGCACAACATCCATCGGCAGACGACCGCTCGCGACCAGCCCGCAAATATCGGAGATATTGGCCGGGATCACATTCTCAGCGCCATCCGCGAAAAACCGTCGCCCCGCGCCGGCGCCACCCAACGCGGTGACAGTGACGTTGCGGTGGGCGGCGGAAAAGCTGTCGCTGAAGGTCAGTGGGCAGAAAACCCGGAATTGCGGGCAGCGGTCTGCCTGGGCATTAAGCCGGCGGGTGAGGAATACTGGTTCAGCTGTAGCTTCGGCCCAGCCAACGGTCTCGCCGGCGCGGATCAGCTGGGCAAAATCGAGCGCCTCTGGCGCGATCAACGCAGGGGTTTTCATTTTATCCGCGGCCGCACTCTTGGTCGGCTCTGTCTTTTGCTGCCCTGATCACTCTACCGAGAGATCCAGTGGAACCAGCTGATACTGCTGCAATGTCAGCTTCAGAAACAGGATACCTATCGTTAGCCCGTACAGCCCGGTCCAGGTCGAGATGACCACAATGTCTGCAGCCGTGTAAGTCAGCAGCGCCCTCGCGAACAGGCCGGAGGCGATCCCGCTCAGCAGAAACAGGTAATCGCGATCCGCGCCTCGCAACGTGGCCGCAGCGACGGTAAACGTCATCCCGAGAGCAAGAGCCCAGGCGGTCAGCAAATTGGTGAAACCGACGAGCGTCATCGCAGGCGAAGCGTATGCCGTCGCCCCGATAACCACACCAACACAACCACCCAACAGCAGTGGCCATGCGGAGCGGCGGGAGAAAACCCAGCCTCCGGACGAGAGCGTCAGAATGCCATCGACGAATGCGTAAACGGCAAACAGCTTTATCAGCATCGCATCGGCGATCGTCGGCCACAAACAGGCGATGCCGAACAGGACAGCGGCGCCGCTGCGCAGCGCGAGTGACGAACGGCACTCCTGGAGCAAAGGGTTGGAGGCTTCAGCCATTCAATCCTGAAAATCCGAGTCAGCGTGGTCGAGGGATAGGCACAGATCGCGAGTCTGGAACAGAGAGGCGATTAACGGCTTGTCGGGTACCGCCTCCCGGCTAGGTAGCGAACGCCTTCCGGTCCGCACTGCTCGGCATGGCGGCAGCCCGCGGGCATCGAGAATGTGTCGCCGGCACGATACATCCGCTCCTGTCCTTCCGAGATGATCGTCATTGCGCCCTCGAGAACCAGCAGACGGGCATCGAAGTCGTGGGCGTGCTCGGGGTTGAGCGAATTGGCTTCCATGCGGCGGTCGATGACTTCGCTGTAACCCTGCTCGCCCAACTCGGTCTCGAACTCCGTCTGGTTCATCGCAGTCTCCTGACCTTGCTTGAGATAACTTAACATGAGGATCGTCGAGCAGGATGCTCTTCGCGGGAGGGAAGCATGGCAAGCAGCAAGATACGCGTCGGGATCGTCGGCGCCAGCGCGAACCGGGGGTTTGCCTCGATTGCCCATATCCCGGCGCTGCGCGCCTTACCCGAATTCGAAATCGTCGCGGTTTGTACGGCAAGCCAGCAATCGGCTGAAGCATCGGCTCGGCATTATGGTGTCGCGCTGGCGTTCTCCGACCCGCAAAAGCTCGCGCGACATCCCGATGTGGATCTGGTCACGGTCAGCGTGAAGGTGCCCGATCACTACCGACCGATTATGGCGGCCATTGAGGCCGGAAAGCATGTCTATTGCGAGTGGCCGCTCGGCCGTAACACCGACGAGGCAGTGGCAATGCTCGACGCGGCCGAACGCCGGGGGATCCGCCACGTGGTCGGTTTGCAGGGCCAGATGTCGCCTGCGATCAATTATGCCAAGGACCTGGTGGCCGAAGGCTATCTCGGCCGCGTCCTGACGGCGACAATGATCGGTTGCGCCCCGAACTGGGGCAAGACGATCGATCGCGCTTATCAGGCGGATGTTCACAACGGCGCTAATCTGATGACGATCACCGGTGGTCACCAGATCGATGCTCTGTGCTATTGCCTGGGAGAGTTCCGCGAGCTTTCGGCCTTCGCCATCAGCCAGCGTGATCACATCCCGCTGGAGAGCACCGGCGAGCCGGTCCCATTGACTGCGCCCGATCAGCTGACCGTTACCGGTATTGTCGGTGATGGGGCGCTTGTCTCGTTCCAGATTCGCGGCGGCATGGCTCGGGCTACGGAGTTCCTGTTCGAAATCCACGGCGAGGAGGGGGATCTCGTTCTCGCCTCGACTATAGGCGGCTCAATGCAGCGCCAGGAACTCTCAGTCCACGGCGCGCAAGCGAGAGGCACCAAGCTGGCGCCGCTGCCCATTCCGGCAAAGTATCGGTTTGTCCCGCAAGATGTTCCGGCAGACTCGCCCTACAATGTCGCGCAGCTCTACGCGAGGCTGGCCGAGAGCATCCGCGAGGGCCGACCGGCCCATCCCAGCTTTGCCGCCGCGGTTACGCGGCACCGGCTGCTCGACGCGATTGTGCAAGCTTCTGAAACCGGACAGAAGCAGGTGCTTTAGGCGCCGTCGATTTCCTCGCGCAGCATCTCCAAGCTCAGCCATTGTTCTTCTGCGGCGATCAGCTCATCGCGTGCCGCAGCGAGCGCGGAAGTGGTGTTGTTGAACTGCGCCGCGTCGCGCGCATAAAGATCAGGGTCGGCGAGGGCGCTGGTCAGCACGTCTATCCGTGCCTGCAAGGACGTGATTCGCGCAGGAAGCATCTCGAGCGCACGGTGGTCATTGTAGCTCATACGGCGCGAGGGTGTCGCGGCGCCCGCGTTGACGCGCGGCGCGGTACGAGGTTGGCGGCCGACCATCGCCGGCGACGCAGCGGCTGCCGCTGGCCGCTGCGTCAGCATATCGGTGTAGCCGCCGGCATACTCGACCCAGCGCCCGTTGCCTTCGCTTGCTATGACCGATGTCACCACGCGGTCGAGGAAGTCGCGGTCGTGGCTGACCAGCAGCACGGTGCCCGGATAGTCGGCCAAAAGCTCCTGGAATAGATCGAGTGTCTCGAGATCGAGATCATTGGTCGGCTCGTCCAACGCGAGCAGATTTGACGGCCGAGCAAAAGCGCGTGCCAAGGTCAGCCGGGCGCGCTCGCCGCCGGACAGCGCGCCGACCGGCGTGCGGGCCTGCTCCGGGCGAAACGAGAAGTCTTTCATATAGCCGACGACATGCCGGCTCTGGCCGGCAACCGTAACGGTATCGCCGCTGCCGCCGGTCAACGATTGCGCCACGGTCTGTTGCGGGTCGAGTGTCTCGCGGCGCTGGTCCAGAATCACTGGCGCCAGATTGGTACCGAGCCGCACCTCTCCGGTGTCGGGCGCCCACACATTGAGTAGCATATTCAGCAAGGTCGTTTTCCCGGCGCCGTTCGGACCGATGATGCCGACTCGATCGCCACGCATGATCCGCGTTGAGAAATTCCGCACGATCGCTCGGCTCGCATAGGATTTCGAGATGCCCGCTGCGACCGCGACCATCCTGCCCGAGATATTGGCTTGGGCCGCTTCAAGCCGCACTGCGCTCGGCACGCGATCATGCTCCTTTCGTTTTCGGCGTAGCGTATGCAGTTCGGAAAGCCGCCGCTGGTTGCGTGTGCGCCGGGCGGTGACGCCGTAGCGAAGCCAGTCCTCCTCCATCGCGATCTTGCGACCGAGCTTGTGCTGTTCGGTGACCTCCTGCTCGAGAAACGAGTCGCGCCAGGGCTCGAAAGCGGCGAAGCCCTGGTCCAGCGTGCGGGTGACGCCGCGGTCTAACCATACGGTGGTCCGCGAGAGGTGCTCCAGCAGCCGTCGGTCGTGACTGATCAGCACGATGCTCGAGCGCATCCCGGCCAGCTCGCGTTCCAGCCACTCGATGCCGGGAAGGTCGAGATGGTTGGTGGGCTCGTCGAGCAGCAGGATGTCGGGTTGGGGCGCCAGCGCACGGGCCAACGCGATACGCCGCATCTCGCCACCGGACAGTGCGGCCGGCTCCTCCCCGCCGGACAGGCCGAGCTCCTTCAGCAGATATAGCGCCCGGTGGCGATCGGTAGCGTCGGCGCCAAAGCCCGCTTCGACATAGGCGAGGCTCGTGGCGAAGCCGGTCACGTCTGGTTCTTGGGGCAGGTAGCTGATCCTCACACCGGGCTGGACGAAGCGCTCGCCGCCATCGGACGGGACCAGCCCGGCAGCAACGCGCAGCAGCGTCGACTTGCCCGAGCCGTTGCGCCCCACGAGGCAGATCCGGTCGCCGGCGGCAACGGCGAGCGACGCCCCGGAGAGCAGCGGCGTCGTCCCGAATGTCAGGCTGATTTCCTGAAGCAGAAGCAGCGGCGGCGGCATATCGAGGCGGCTATTCCTCGCCGAGAGCGGTCTGCGCCGGACGCCGTTTCGGCTCCCAGCCGAAGACACTGCGGCCGCCGTACAGGGGCGAGCCGTGCTGCTCTTGCTCGATCAGCGCGTGCACTGACGGGCCCGTAACGTGGCGCTCGAGCCGGCGTGCTTGGTCATCGAGCCGCTTCAGCGTGGCAAGCTCTTCCTCTCGACCGAGCTTCGCGTGCTGGACAGCGGATTTCAGTAGACGGATGGTCTCGTCGTATACCCGCAGCGGCACCGGGAACGGGTGGCGGTCCTTGCCACCGTGAGCAAACGAGAAGCGCGCCGGGTCAGCAAATCGGTACGGCGCGCCGTGCACCACTTCGGCGACCATCGCCAGCGCTTGGACAGTCCGCGCGCCGACTCCGGGAGTAAGTAGCAACTCGGGAAAATCCAGGGGTCCGCGGTCCGCCGCGGCAGCCAGGGTGCCATGTAAGCGGCGCTCGAACACGTCGCTCGGGCGGACCTCGTGATGCGCCGGCATAACCAGGTGTGGCAGCAGCTGTTGTTGGGACTGCGGGGATTGAAAGGCCTCCGCCCGGCGCGCCTCGCGCCATTGTTGGGCTATTCCATCCGGCCCCAGCGATGCCAGGAGATCGATCTGCGAGTGCCTCGACGCAGCCGCGCGGCGGTCCGTCAGATTGACAATCTCACCCTGGTCGGGCCCGTCGATTGCGGCATGCGGCTCTTCGACGAAGCTCCTGAGGCCTTCCGACAGCCAGTGATATCGGCGGGCTTGCCGGCGATCTCCATTCATCCCCTGCTGAACGACCACCCATTGCCCATCGTCGGTTACGATGAAGCCATGCAGGTACAGGTCGAACCCGTCCTGCACCGCGGCACTATCGACCTTCGCGACGAGCCGGCTGGTTCTCGCCAGCACGCTGCCGTCAAACCCAACCCGCTCGCCGATGGCGATCAACTCGTGCGGCGTCTGCCGCGAATGCTTGCCGCGCCCGCCGCAAACGTGAATTCCGAGATCGGCCGCGAGCGGCCGGAGCCCTCGCTTTAGCGCGCCGATTACGCTCGTGGTTATGCCCGACGAGTGCCAGTCCATTCCCATTACGGCGCCGAACGACTGGAACCAGAACGGATGGGCAAGACGCCGCAATAGCTCGTCGCGCCCGTAGTGATGGACGATTGCTTCGCTGATCACCCCACCGAGGCGCGTCATCCGTCGCGCCAGCCAATAGGGGACAGTTCCGCCATGCAGTGGAAGATCGGCGGTCCCGGCGCGTCGAGCCATGTCTTATCCTCTCACCCCTGGCGGACGGAACGCGGCTAATGCCGGGTCGATCCGCGCAAGAACCGGGAGAGCAGCGCGGCGGCGCCGATTACACCCACCGCAGCGCCGACCAGGATTCGCTGTACGGCCGCGGCGGCAAGTCGGCGCTTGGCGGGATAATCTCCGGCTCGGCTCGGGGCGGCTCGGGTCGAGATATCCGGTCGTGGCCGATCGTATCATCATTGGACGAATGCATGGGCAATGCTGCGCAAGGGTGGCGTTCCGACCAGCATGTGGCGACGATGCCGTCGAACCCAAGGGAGAACAAAGGCGACAGGCGATTGCCCCTAGTTTCCAGGCCGTTGCAGACCTGCCTACCATCGAAGGGCGGCAGGTCAGGCCATAGCCGTGTGCGTCGCCTGATTCGGTAAAAGATGGTGCGCACCGAACGAGCCGCCGACCCGGAGAATACAACGGTTGCCTGAATGACCGGTCAGGGGCCAGGCTGTTCTCTAATCGGCATTTTGAAGTCAAGCATTCTGGAAACTGATGCCTTGGCTGGGGTCACGGTTCTCTTCGGGGTTAGCTCGAGGCCACCCCATCATGGGTGTCAGGGGTGAAACGCTGCACCGTGTGAAGCGCCCTTTTCCGGGAGGAGTGGGCAACAGCCTGCTCGCAATCGTTTCAACCCGCCGTCCCAGCCAGGACAGCATCTCCGCGAATGCGGAGCTGGCACAACGGACCGGGATCAGGCCGTGGCCGGCTCCTTGGTCCACCAGAACTCGGTGCCATCGGTCCAGATGCATTGCAGGATCACAGCAATCTTTCGGGCTATGGCGACCCGCGCCTTCTTCGAGCCGATGCGCCGGGCCAGCCGCGTTCCCCACGCTTTGAGGGGCGACCACCGCTGCACTTTTGTGAGGAGGACATTGGCAGCCTCATAAAGGCAGGTTCGGGTAAATCGATCCCCGCATTTCGATATCCTGCCCTGACGATCCGTTTCTCCAGACTGATACCGTCGAGGCGTCAGCCCGAGATAGGGACCCACATCCCGTGCCCGCTTGAATCTGTCTGGCTCATCGATTGTGGAGCGGAATGCAAGGGCGGTCACCGGTCCGACGCCAGGGACCGTCATGAACCGCCGCAACGTCGGATCATCGCGTACGAAACGACGGATTTCCTTGTCCAAAGCCGCCACCTTGGCAACGGCAACCGCCCGCACTTCGATCAATTTGTCGACGAGCGCCGACAGGACCGGATGGTCTTGGACGAGCATCCGTGCGCGTTGGGCGAAAGCACCTTTGTTGCCGCTTCCCACGACCAGGCCAAAGGTCTTCAGGATACCGCGGATCTGACCATCGATCTCAACGCGCATATCAACCAGTCGACGACGAACGCCCAGCAGCGCCATCCGTGCATGTGCCGCGAGGCTCTTGACCTGAACCTCCCTGTACCAGCCCATCCGCACCATCTCGGCAAGGCCTCGCGCATCGTTGCGGTCGGATTTAGAAGGGCGAACGGACAGGGCAGCATGGGCATGGCGGGCGTCCATGCAGACCACCGGAAGCCCGGCAGCCCTCAAGGAATGCCATAGCCATGGTGACGTCGGCCCGCTTTCCAAACCGACCCTGGCCGCACGAGGTGCATGGGTTTGGATGAAAGCGGTCAGAGCCGCAGGTTCAGATGGTAGTTCCGCCTCGATCACAACGCTGCCTGAAGCATTCAGAACACAAACAGCGGTCTTCTGGAGCGAGACGTCCAATGCAACGTATTGATCCACGATCGGTCTCCCCGGGAATAAAGCCACGACGCCAAACTTGGTTGGCATCTTCTCGGGCGGAAAGCGGCCCGCGCCGATTACCCCATGTGTGGAAACGGCACGAGATTGAGGTGTCCGGGCGGATTCCGCGTTGAGCGATACTGTTTTAGAATCCTGAAGCTTGGGGCTTCGGGGGTTGGCGATGCATCGGTTCATTGATGGCGAAGATCGGCTGCAACAGACGCTGCTACCGAACAGCCTGGAAGATTATGTGAGCGAGGAGAACCCGGTTCGGGTGGTCGAGGTCTTCATCGACGAGTTGGACCTTGCGGCTTTGGGATTTTCAGGGATGAGGCCGGCGGCGACGGGCCGACCGGCCTATCATCCCTCGACACTGCTGAAGATCTACCTTTACGGCTATCTCAACCGCGTTCAATCGAGCCGGCGGTTGGAACGCGAAGCACAGCGCAATATCGAGCTTATGTGGTTGGTCGGGCGGCTCGCGCCTGACTTCAAGACGATCGCCGACTTCCGCAAGGGCAATGGCGAGGCGATCCAGTCGGTGTGTCGTCAGTTTGTCGAGCTTTGCCGTCGGCTCAAACTCTTCACCGGTGCCGTTGTTGCGATCGACGGCAGCAAGTTCAAAGCGGTGAACAATCGCGACAAGAACTACACTGTCGCCAAGGTCACCGGGCGGATGGAGCAGGTCAACGCTAGCATCGCGCGTTACCTGAGAGCGCTGGACCAGGCCGACCGGGAAGAGAGCGATATCGCGGAGGCTAAGTCGGGCCGGCTGAAGGAGAAGATTGCCGGCCTGCGCCGACAGATGCAGGCTTTGAAGGCGATGGAGCAGACGGTTCAGGACGCGCCCGACCAGCAGGTCTCGCTGACCGATCCCGACGCCCGATCGATGGCGACCAGCGGCAAAGGCACTGCCACGGTCGGCTACAATGTGCAGATCGCCGTCGACGCCGAGCACCATTTGATCGTGGCCCACGAGGTGATCAATCAAGGCTACGACCGCCACCAGCTCGCGCCCATGGCGTTCAAGGCACAGCAGGCCACCGGTTGCGAGCAGATCACCGCCGTGGCCGACCGCGGCTACTTCAACGGCGACCAGGTCCTGTCCTGCGAAGGCACAGGTGTCGCGCCTGTCGTGCCCAAGACCCTGACGTCGAGCGGGGCCAAGCGCGGCTTCTTCACCCGGCAGGACTTCATCTACGACGCCGAGCAGGACCATTACACCTGCCCGGCAGGCGCCAAACTCACCAAGGCCAATCGCCGGGCGGATCACACCGAAGACTTCGACTTCTACCGCCACCTGAGCGCCTGCTTCACTTGCTCGCTCAGATCCCAATGCACGCCGACCAAGCTGCGGCGCATCAAGCGCTGGGAGAATGAGGATGTGCTCGACAGGATGCAGGATCGGCTCGACCGGATGCCCGACGCCATGGGCGTGCGACGACAGACTGTCGAGCATCCGTTCGGGACCCTCAAGGCCTGGATGGGCGCCACCCACTTCCTGACCCGGACCCTCGACAAGGTCCGAACCGAGATGAGCCTCCACGTTCTGGCCTATAACCTCAAGCGAATGATCACGATCTTCGGCGTGGGACAGCTGATGGCGGCGATCAGAACCTGATCGCCTCGCTCAAGCCGCACGCGCCAGTCGGTCGACCGACGCCTCC